>CBDUWK010000021.1:0-13079 GCA_965370905.1 uncultured bacterium
CCTGCCGGGGCCGATTCGACCGCGAACCTGGGTAAACACTGCATCCGCTTAATGGATGACGTGCTTTACTATTTCGCAAACCAGTATAATGGTTCGTTTGACGATACCTCCGGCATGTATGAGGACATTCTGGGAATTATATCAGAGAGCAATATTACTATTGCCAACACCCCGGAAAACGGCAGGCTTAACCAAGCAAATGGATCAGATATAATCATAACTGCCGCGATGGTTGCTTTAGGTGATCCGACTAAAAGCAATTATTGGGGCAGTTTCTCCTTCGAAGAACAGAATGAAGCAGATGGTGGAACTACTCTCGATCCCACTATCTGGGAGTGGTACAACGGCTCTTATGAATGCCCCGTTCCACCGAACTCGGATGAGCGTGGAGACATACATCTCTGGGGCGCTGTAAGCCAGCGCCGGCGCGGCTACGTGCACCGTTCCAACCACGGTGGTACCGGGTACGGTAAAGACTACCATTTCGATGATCGATTTCGCTTTATACAACCCCCCTACTTCATCAAAGCAACGGATTCAGAGGGTAGTGCCCACTGGCAAGTAGTAAGTTGGGGAGACAAGAGAAAAGGAAAGGGTTTATAATTTCCCCAACATTCCCAGCGTTTAAGATCATAATCCAAGATATCTTACGAATTTGAAATATACGGCGGAGGGAGCTTTTTTGCTTCGCAAGGCTTCCTCCGTGTTTCTAAAAACTCATATCTTTTCAAAGTAATGAAATGATGAAATTAGGCAGCCAGCAGCGCGTGGGCCTGGATATCGGTTCACATAGCATCAAAATCGCCACTGTGGAGAAATCTGGTCAAAACTTCCGGATGGGCAAATACGGTATATTCCCCCTCTATGGAACGGATGAAAGTTTTGATCCGGAAGGTCCCAAAAGAGCGGTAGTGGTACCAAGATTAACTCATGCTTTTCTGGAGTTAGGACAGGCGCCCCGCAAAGTGCGGCATCTGGCCACTTCGATTGGCGGTCAAGCGGTGGCAGTGAAGGAGATCAAGTCCATTCAGATGACTGACGATGAGATGGATTCTTCACTGCTCCTCGAAGCCCGTAAACACCTGCCTCTGGACGGCAGCGACACCATAGTAGATTACCAGATCCTCGGAGACGACCCCACCGAAGCTGACAAAGTGCGCATCCTCCTTGTAGCCGCTACTCGAAAGTACTTCCAAAATCACTTAGAGATCTTACGTGATATTGAGTTACGCCCGGGAGTGGTCGATATCGATCAGATGGCAGTGCTCAACTCTTATATTATTCAAAACGATCTGCCCGATGACGGTGTGATCATCTCCCTTAATGTAGGCTGTCGTAAAACCACCTTATCCGTGTTAGGACGGCGCAGCTTCTTCTTCACGCGTGATATACCTATAGCAGGCTGGGTCTTCACTCAGGGTTTGATGAAGAAATACGGTCTAACTTACAACGATGCAGAGAGCGTGAAAGCGGCGCAAGGTTTGAAACCCGATCTACCTCTAGTAAAGATCGAGGATGATAAGAGCCTGCAATTAGCTGAAAAAGCCCCTCTCGAACGCCTGGGCGATGAAATAAACAGGTCGCTTAGATATTACGTGAAGGAATCGGGACAGTCCTATTTCCAGAACATTCTATTGACCGGTGGTTCTGCGAAGCTGCCCGGTTTGAGTGACTTTTTCGAGCAGAAATTTAACCTTCCAGTTAACATATACGATCCCTGCGCCGGACTTGAAACCGGCGGTAGGACGGTTGCTGATGGCTCGCAGCTTGCTGTAGCCGTCGGACTAGCGCTTCGAGCGGAGTGATAATTATGGTAAGAGTTTTCAGTATAAACTTAAACAAATCGGAAGGGCGCGCCGAACGTGAGGCGCGCTGGCGGAAACGTCGTGAAATGATTACCATCGGCGTTTTCATAGCAATTTTTCTAATTCTGGCGCTCTTCACTTTTCGCAACCATACGGCTTTAGGTGACATTACTGATACCAAAGGCCAGAGGATAGCGGAAATTGACCGCCGTTTAATCGAATTGGAACGCACCGGTAAGAACATTTCTAAAAATGATGTGCTGACTTTAACACGCATGGAGAGGGAACGTTTTCTTTGGGCTCATAAATTGAAAGCTCTGGCCGAGATTCTCCCGGACGATGTCACCTTGACCTTGCTTGAGTTTAGCCACCAAGAACTGCGTATTAAGGCGATAAGCAAGATTATGGCGGAAGAGAAAGAGTTCGATAAGGTCAGCGAATTCATGGGAGTACTGAAATCGACGCCGTTCTTTTACCGTGAATTCACCAATATTCGTTTCAGTGAATCTCATAGAGTTAAGGTGGAAGAGCAGGAAATACTGGCCATCACCATTACCTGTTCGATCGAAAAGTCTTCAAGGTATACCAAGAAGAGAAGGACGAGCGGTACTTAGAGTTGGACGTAGTTTTAAGTTAATGCCTGAAATATTGAGGTATTCATGAAGAAGGTACTGATATTAGCTTTAATTGCAATTGTCTTCGGGGGTGGATTCTGGCTTTACTACAACCTGGTTTATCCGGGTATTCACGAGAGGATTGGTGAGCTGGACCGCGAAATCAAAACCAAGAATGAGAAGTTAATTTCTGCGGAAATTCTGGCGCAAGAAATGGACCTTGTAGCCAAGCTCATCGAAAGAAATCTGGCTCTTTCGTCGCAAGATTCTCTCGCTGAGGACGCTTCAATGCCCTTCTTAAATTACGTCACTGAAATTTTAGAAGAGCTGGATATAAAACTGGTATCTATTGAACCGGAAAAGAGGCGCACACAGATTGATCACATCAAAACGCCTTACGCCTTGACAATCGATTGCTCTTATAAGAAGTTCGGTAGGCTGGTTACCTTCCTCGAGAAGTCCGAGCGACTAATTACCATCGAGTTCTTTGTCATAGACAATAGTTTCAGGAAAGCACAAGCGCGTAAAACTTTCAGGAATCCTGAAGATCATGTCATAGAATTGGAGATCACCACCCTTACGTTAATAAAAAGAATTTAATATCGGAGCACCAATGAGAGAACGGGAACGATTGTTGTGGAGCGTCCTCATTATCTTGCTTTTGATCATAGCAGGATATATGGGCTACAACGTTTATGGGATGGGTAAGCAGGTTAGAGAATACAATGAGGCGATGGTGCAGGAAATCCTCGGTTCCGAAGACCCCCAACTCCGTGCAACAATTGAAGAACTCGAGACAGACCTAAGAGAGCGGATGGCTTACACGTTTGAGATTGAAAACGATCCGCTGGAATTAACTCAGGTTATCCAGGGGAAACGATTATTAGCTCAGTTAGGGTTCACCGAATCTCTGGAATCACAGCGCGAAATGAGGCTTTCGTGCACCATTATCAGCAACGAATCAGCAGCCGTAATCAAATTCCAAGGTAGATCCCGGATCTTACGCCTCGGCGATGAGATCGATGGGTATCGCCTCACCGATATTGGTCCTAAACGTATCACTTTGAAGAAACCGGGTGAGACGCTTCAGCTGATAACCGAAAAATCACAAGAAACCATTGAACGCGAAAAAAACCTGATGGAAGGTTCTATAACCGTTGGTGTAACCGACGATTCGCCTGCAACTGGGAATTATTAACCATTTAAGGGATAGTGACATTCCCTGCCCCGTTTCGATCGGGGTTTATACAAATTCTGGGAGAAACTCATGCACAGAATGATTGCAATCATTGTAGTGTTGCTTTACACATGTCTACCTGCAGCTTTGGCACAGGAGGATACTGGTTCAGAATCAGTTGTGTCAGATCTTGGCTTAGCTAAGAAAGTCACCATTGATGCTGAGGATGCTTTCCTGCCTTCTATTTTAGCTATTCTGGCTGAAGAGAGCGGTTACAATATCGTGACAGGCCCCGGTGTAAATAAGGAAGAAAGAGTATCGGTACACCTCAAGGATACTCCGATTGAACAGGCGATGAATCTGGTCGTCCGTGCAGCTGGACTGTCTTACGAAGTAGTCGGAAACTCCTTTTTAGTAGCGGATGCGAAAAAGCTCCAGGAAGAGGTGGGATTGACCTCTTATGTAATTGCACTCCAGTACGCTCAGGCAACCGAAGTGCAGGCATTATTGCAAGATTTTAATGCCAAAGTAGCAGTGGATGAAACCGGCAATAAACTGTTAATTATCACCAGTCCGAAAATTATAGCCGAAATACAAAATGTCGTAGGACAGATTGACCAACCAGCGTTGCAGATTATGCTGGAAGCAATGCTCATTGAAGTCGCTGTTGAAGACGAGGAGGAGCTCGGTATAGACTGGGCGAAACTCGCTGAATTAAATACTACTTTTGTGGAAATGGGACAGGACATTTACGGCGTTCCGAGTATGGTCCCCGAAGCTTCCAGATATAGAGAAATCCCTGACGAACTGGACTTTTACCCTGTGGATGGTTTCCTGGATGCAGGCTATCTAGCACGCCAACCCACCGTGTTCCAGGTAACTCTCGATTATTTAATAAAGAACAACAAAGCTGAAGTCCTGGCGAACACAAAGATTGCCACTATGAATAACCGTACTGCGACACTCAAAGTAGTGGACGTCATTCCGTATATCTTATCGGCAGGAGGCGTTGGGGGACAGGTTCAGGTGTACAAAGAGGAAGTTGGATTTAAACTTGAAATTAAGCCCACAGTAAATACTGACGGTTATATCACTACAGAGATCACTCCTGAAGTGAGTAACGTATTCCAGACTGTCGGAACCACCTATGCCATCCCCTGGGTAACTCGTCGTACTTCTACCACAACAGTTCGCGTTAAGGATGGACAGTCAATCATTATTGCAGGTCTTCTGGGTATAAATACCAGTGTTACCAATCACAAGTTTCCATTCCTGGGGGATCTCCCTCTTATCGGCAGTCTATTTCGTCACAAGAGTGAGAACATTAAAAAGACCGACCTGATCATTCAGGTAACGCCCAGAATCCTCTCAGCCGACAATCCTGGGGGCGAGCTACCTGATATTCTTCGGGAGACGAAAGATAAGTACTTTTCTGCAGCTACACCGGATATGATGGAGCCAGGAAGAGTGGAACCCAGGGTCGTTTTTGTCGAAAACGAAACCGATAAAGATTAACTATTCCTTAACAGGATCCTGCTTACTTTTTCAGAGTGTAAGATAGAGGAGGCCCAATTAAATAAATTATGAGCGGATCGATAAAATTGAGAAACTTTCTCAGAACAGGGTATCTGTTAGGGATTACCCTGTTCTATCTCGTGGTTTCACATTTATTTGACATAGCTGCAATCGAATTAACAGGTCACTGCAATATTACAATAGGGAAATTTGCTTTTGCGCAGAATGCAGATAGACAGGAAGGGTTTTATCCTTTGGAATCTGTGCCCGAACAGGGTGTAAATCCTCTTGAAGGCCCTCTGCACGAATTGCTGCGTGAAGAACTTTTGCAAGTAAAACAACCCTTAGAAGGTGCCATTGACCCGGATGCATATCGCTTAGGTCCTGGAGATCTAATTGCGGTCTTTATACAGAATGAACTGGAAGACCAAATTCTGGCACGAATCGCCGCCGACGGGATCCTAAGGTTGAGAACACTCGGCGTTTTCGAGACTAAGGGTAAATATCTGACAGAAGTCAAAGCGGAGATCCTTGAAGCGGCTGCGCGTCGTTATCGGACTGATAACATCATTGTTTCACTGCTTGAGTTGCGCGATTTTAAAGCCTCTGTCGGTGGTATGGTTTGGGCGCCTGGCACTTATAATATGACCGCTACTGATCGAGTAGTATCATTATTGGCTCGAGCAGGCGGATTCTATAATCCCACCAGAAGGGAAGAAGCCGTAGAGCTAACCCAGTTACAGCAGGTCATTGAAAGGGAAAAAAAGGAAGAGAAAATACCGAAACTCCCCAGCTATTCCGCCCGGCGTGCTCAGGTAATTCATCGAGATGGGAACAAGGAAAATGTCGATTTACTTCTCTTCTTAAGAGCTGGATTGTACGAGGGGAATCCGTACCTGCAGGATGGTGACTTTCTATTAATACCTCCACTTAATCCCAAATCCGGAATCGTAGGTGTTTTTGGTGCTGTCAACCATCAAGGGCTGGTAGAATATCTGGAAGGTGATGATCTGGAGACGATCCTTCTATTAGCAGGTGGGATAACAAAGGAAGCTATGGAAGATTCGGTTGAGATAACGCGGTTTACGGGAGAGAAGGCAGCTTTCACCACGTCTTTCATAGATTTGAGAGATCCTTATTCGCTTGCGATACCGATATTGCCTGATGATCGGATCTATGTCAGATCCATCCCTAATTATCACCCCAGCCATCAGGTGGAATTGAAGGGAGAATTTGTAAAACCGGGATTCTACCCTGTGTCTTTCGAAGGGACTCCCATTTATCAAATGATCTGTCAGGCAGGTGGGTTTAAACCCAACGCCAGTCTGAGGGAAGCAACTCTGATCCGCAAGATGGGAATCGAGATAGTTGATCCGGAGTACGAACGCCTTCGACTGACGTCCGTAGCAGATATGAAGCCTCTGGAATTTCAGTATTACCGAAATAAGAGCAGAGAGCGCACCGGTCAGGTGGTGATTGATCTCAACATGTTGATTGTTGAAGGCGATTCCAGCCAGAACGTTCTGTTACGCGATGGAGATGTACTCGAAGTTCCCCCTGTTACCCAGGCAGTCAAGGTGACAGGCCAGGTAAACCAACCCGGAATAATTACTTACAAACCGGGAGAATCATACTCGTTTTATATAGAAAAATCAGGTGGATACTCCTGGAATGCCAGCAAGTCCAAAATACGGGTAATTAAAGCCATATCCGGCAAATGGTTAAAACCACGCAAAACAGTAATCGAAGAGGGAGACACCATATTCGTGCCTGAAAAAGCCGATATCAATTACTGGGAGACTTACAAGGACATGATGCTGGTACTAACTCAATTCGCAACTCTTTACCTTTTAGTCATAACCATAAATAAGTAATAGCAAGACAGCAATACTTTGAAAACGGTTAGAGCTTTTACTATGTTAACAGCAAAAATGCTGACTATATACGTAGTAATGAATGAGGGATGAAACTGACTAATGATAGCTGAAAAAGATTATAACCCTCAGTTTAAAAAACTGGGTGAAATACTGCTCTCCGAGGGGCTGATAACGCAAGATCAACTTAAACAGAGTCTAAGTGAGCAGAAGGAGAAGAAGGGTAAGTTAGGTAAAATCCTGGTTACACTCGGATTTGCCGTCGAAGAGCACATTGCGCTCGCGCTGTCGAAGCAGATGGGGGTTCCGTTCATAAACGGGGAGAAACTGCTTGAAATCCCTGAAGCTATCGTGGGCCTGGTTCCAGAACCCTTCGCTCAGGAGCACGTTCTCATTCCGGTCTCCACCAACGATTCTGTGTTGCAGGTAGCCATGGCTGACCCCGATGACATTGTAGCCATCGATTCGTTGCAGAAACTATCGGGTAAGGATATAGAACCTATCCTGGCAACGAGAAATGCTGTCAATGCGGCCATCGAGCAACTCTACGTGCGCATCCGACAAGCTGACGAAGTATCGGAAGTCTACGGAGATCTTCAGTTCTTTGCCGAATCAGATGATGAGGACGAAGGTTTGGTCGACATGTCCAAAGCTAATGTGGGCATTGACGATGCACCCATTGTGAAGTTATGCAATATGATGATGGCTGATGCGCTAAAGGAACGCTCCACAGATATCCATGTCGAGATGCAGGATCATAACGTTTCTATTCGATTCCGCATCGATGGGGTGTTACAGGAAGTCATGACTCCTCCAAAATCAGCACATCCCGGTATTATTTCGAGGATTAAGATTTTATCACGCCTCAATATCGCTGAAAAGCGCCTGCCCCAGGATGGACGTTTCACCATAAAGGCGCCGGGAAAAGAGGTTGACGTGCGTGTCAGTATTATCCCTACGATAAATGGGGAAAAGGTGGTAATGCGTCTTCTGGATAAAACTAGTTTCGCCTTGAACCTGGAAACCCTCGGACTTGAACCGGATATGTTGAAGATCTTTCGTCGCTGGATCATACAGCCTTACGGGATGTTGATCATATCCGGTCCCACGGGTTCCGGTAAATCGACGACACTCTACGCGGCGTTGAAAGAAATTAAAAGTCCGGATGACAATATAACTACCGTCGAGGATCCGGTTGAATATCACCTCGATGGTATCAATCAGGTGCAGGTAAAACCGAATATTGGTCTAACCTTCGCATCGGCTCTACGGCACATCTTGCGCCAGGATCCTGACAAGATGCTCATTGGAGAGATTCGCGATGAGGAAACAGCTGACATTGCGGTGAAGTTCTCACTGACCGGCCACCTTGTTTTCTCCACACTGCACGCCAACGATGCTCCTTCCACCATTACGCGTATGATCGATATCGGAGTGGCACCCTTTCTGGTCGGTTCTTGCTTGAACCTGGTGATGGCACAGCGACTGGTGAGGAGGATCTGTAAGAAGTGCAGAGAACCTCATCAACCCACGGAAGATGAACTCACGATGTTAGGTTTAAATAATGAACGTGGCCGTTCTATCGAGTATTCCAAGGGTAAAGGTTGCGTCCACTGTCGCGGCACCGGTTTCTACGGCAGAATAGGCATTTTCGAAATGATGGAAATGCGGCAGAATATCCGCAAGATGGTTTTTGACAACAAGAACCAGGAAGATATTCGCGAAAAGGCGCTTGAGCTTGGTATGCTCAACCTGCGTGAAGCGGGAATATTGAAAATAGAGCAGGGAATAACTACTATAAGTGAAGTTCTACGATCGACGGTGACTGAAGTTTAGCTCCGGGAGTTTGCATGTCTAATTTCTCTTATACCATCAAGGATGCCGAAGGTACCAGAGTAGAGGATTATATCCGTGCTGCTACGGTAGAGGCGGCCATGGAAAGCCTTCGCAAAAAGGGCGCGGAGATTATCTCCATACGTGAGATTAAATCTGAATTCCAGGCGGAGAGACTCTCAATACCCGAGCAGATCAATTTATTCTTCTATAAGCTTCGTACCCGCGTTCCCTTAAACACTCTGGTCTTTTTCACCAGACAGCTTGCCACCATGTTCTCGGCAGGATTAACTATTGAGAAGTCGGTTGCAAATTTGATGGTTGAAGAGAAGAGAAAGCGCTTCCGTAAAGTGTTGGCGCAGGTGAGTAATGATCTTAAAAAAGGTTTGGCGCTTTCCGATTCCATGGCAAATCATCCCGGGGTGTTCTCAAACCTCTACGTGGCTCTGGTTCGCGCTGGGGAAATCTCCGGTTCACTTCACATTACCCTCGATCATCTGTCCAATTATCTGGAGACGATTGCAGAGACACGCCGTAAAGTTATTTCGGCTATGGCTTATCCGGTGTTTTCTCTATGTTTTCTGGTCTTGATTCTCACCGTGTTGCTGGTTTTTATCGTACCTCTCTTCCAGGACGTTTATGCCAAGTTCGGAGCTAAACTACCGCTTGCAACTCGAACTTTAATAGCGGCGTCCCAGATTATATCCCATAATTTCATACTCTCTGTGGGTATAGTTCTCCTCATTATATGCACTTTCTGGATCATCTCCATGACAGAGCGGGGTGGCTTAATATTCGACCGCATAAAACTTAAGATCCCGGTTTTTGGCAATCTTCTCATGAACTCTGTTATGAATAAGTTTGCAAAAACCTTTGGAATACTTTTGGGAGCAGGTGTACCGGTTCTGGACTCTCTCACCCAAATTCAGAAGGTTGTCGGCAACAAGGTTATAGAGAAGGGTATTCGAGAATCCAAGGTGTTGATCAAAGATGGTTTTGCGATTTCGGTAGCTATGAAGAAGGTACAGGTCTTTCCACCAGTTCTTGTCCAGTTGGCCGCTACTGGCGAGGAAACAGGCGAAATTGATGAGCTTCTGAAGAAGGCAGCTGATTTCTATGAAAAGCAGGTTGACGCCGTAGTTGACCGTCTCACCTCTCTGATCGAACCTTTTCTGATCGTATTGATTGGCACTGTTGTGCTTGTCGTTATCATCTCTCTGTATCTTCCCATCTTTTATCTCGGTATGGCTGTTCAGCGAGGACTTTGAGATAGGAGGGAATCAGATTTTAAGAGCCTCTGTTATCGAGGCTCTTTTTTTTCTTTTTAGAGGGCATTAGCCGCTTATGTTATTTAAATTATAACACTATAATTCCAATAGAAAGAAAATGAAACGAGGTACCCTAATTGCCGCGGAATTTTGCTTGACTTGTACACCTGAGATAATTAAATTATGGAAGAACAAAGGTAATAAAATACCTCAGGCTATTACGGTGAGAACTTCCTCAGATCTCGATTTCGGCGTTATTTTAGAAGGACTGTTACTGAATCCGGAATCTTACGTCAATTTTGGGGAATATTGGTGGACGACTAAGCGCATGCTGGCAGATTGGGCTGAAGAAAATGGTCCTGAAGTTGATCCTAACCGCCTGCGCGGAACACTACCTCCTCATGCCGTTGAGGTAGAGGATAGTGAGATCTATCGTTTCCTGGATCGTTTCTCTGGAAGAGATGACTTCATCGATTGGATTTCTTATGTTAATCCTGCACCTGTTTGGGATGATTCAGAGGAAGACTATACTATTATTGAAGATTTGGAGTGGGAAGAATATTTTCTGTAAAAGCTCAGTCCGATAGTGAGGCTTTCCCCACTGATTCAGGACGTGAGAAGATAAAAGTTGCTCTGATTTCCATCGGAGCAGCTCTCTTTCTGATAGGCGCCAAGGGTGTAGTAGGATTCTTGACCGGTTCACTCGCTCTTTTAGCCGAAGCCGCTCATTCCGGATTGGATCTTTTGGCTTCCGTGGTAACCGCGTTTTCCGTTAAAGCTGCAGATCGGCCTGCCGATTCATCGCACCACTATGGCCATGGTAAAATAGAAAGCCTATCAGCATTATTCGAAGCTGCTCTGCTTTTCGCCGCCTGCGTTTGGATTTTGCATGAAGGTGTAACCCGGCTGACCCACCCTGTTGAAGTCCCCATCATTAATATTTATAGTTTCGCGGTTGTCGTTCTTGCCATTGTAATCGATCTATATCGCTACAAGGCATTGATCAAAGTTGCCCGAAAATACCATTCACAAGCGCTTGAAGCGGATGCAATCCATTTCTATTCTGACATTCTCAGTTCGATTCTCGTATTGATTGGGCTTGCGGCGGTTGCCCTGGGATATCCGAGAGCAGATGCGGTAGCAGCTCTTTTCGTTGCAGTTTGGGTGGGATTGCTCGCGATTCGTATAGCCCTGAAAAACATCGATATTCTCATCGATAGAGTTCCGGAGGGATATAGCCAACAGATCCGTGATTTGGCGCTTTCCAATGAGGGAATTGTGGCTATTGACAAACTGCGGGTGCGCAGATCCGGCTCCTATCTGTTCGCTGATCTCCGCGTTGGTATGGATCGCAATTTATCGTTCGATGAGGCCCATCGCGTGGCTCGATTACTGGAAAGAAGCCTTGCCGAAAAAATCCCCGGTCTTGATGCCGTCGTACATATGAATCCGAGAGCTCTTCCACATGAATCTATCGAACTTGGTATTCTGCATCTCATTGATTCTCTCGGTCTGCAAGCTCATCATCTGGCGCTGCATCGTTACGATGAACAGTTCAAAGTAGAGCTTCATCTGGAAGTGCCCGGAAACCTGACCCTGGGTGAAGCACATGCGCAAGCTACTGATATTGAATTGAAAATTCTGAATGATTTTTATGAAGTCGAATCAGTACAAATACATATTGAAGAATCCGGCGATAAGGAGTGCGGCATCGTATCTTCTGAGGTAAAACGTCCCGAAATTGTCGCTAAGATTAACGCAGTTAGCGATTCAAATTTAGGAGAGGGTAAGTGCCACAACATTATCATCATTGAAGATGCAGGCAATCTGTCAGCTTCCATGCATTGTTACTTCTCCGCTGATCTCAACGTGACAGAAATTCACAAGCAGACTACCCACCTGGAGAACGAGATGCTCCGTTTGATCCCTGAACTGACCAAAGTTCTGGTTCATGCTGAACCCCTAAAATCTCCTTAATCGTGCGCCTTTTAATTACGCTCCATTCCTTCTAACATCTCCCAAAGAACATATGTTAGATTGTGTAGCGTTCCGGTTCCATTCCCAGCCCTGAGCTTGATTTCGGTTATCAGTAGTAGAGTGATATTAGTAAAATATGTGATATAAGTAATTGATATATATTAATATACATGATTGGCACACCTCTTGCAATATTATGGTCGAAAGGCAGACAACTAAACGTGCAAGAGGTTAATATGAAAATTTTGACATTGTTGATCGTGGCCTTCTTCGCACTTGGCACTGTTTCACTGGGGGTTGCTTCAGCGAAGACTGCAAAGCAAGAAAAGTCCTTCTTCATGCTACCTATCATTGGGAAATATTAAAACTCTCATCCGGAAGATTGGCCACAATCGCCCTACAAGTTTGAAACGGTAGAGCAGGCGATGGATTTTGAACCGCTTTCACCGTACAAATATCAGACGGTTGAACAGGTTCTGGATCTCGATCCACAATCACCTTACAAGTATCCAATTCCCGAACAGGTTCTCGATGGTTGGCCTATAACACCTTACCGGCCTGATTTCCCCAATCAGCAGATGAAGTAAATGGTTTATTATTTACTTGAATAAAAAGAGCCCGGCGGTATAATTCGACCGGGCTCTTTTTGTACCTATTTGTTGTTTGGTGTGGTTTACAGTGTCCGCAAACGTGCCATAGCTTCTCTTATTCTATCAAAAGGCTGACAGAGAGCCAGGCGAACGTAACCTTTACCAGATTTACCGAATCCCCTGCCGGGCGTTATAACTATTCCCTTTTCAATCGCAGCACTTACTATTCCTAATTCATCATCGCCTACACGCGCCCATACGTAGAACGTGGCTTTCGATTTCAGCACATCCCAACCGATCTCACCAAGCGCTTCTTCAACTAATAATCTGCGTTTTTCATATTCAGACAAATTACGAGTGATTTCCGCAGGTGGATTCGCGCCATCATATATGGAATGTCCATCAGCCATAGCTTTTTGGATGAAT
>CBDUWK010000022.1:0-12881 GCA_965370905.1 uncultured bacterium
TACCCTACTGGGTAATGGCTATATGGGCTCGGACAGGACAACTATCATTGGGGGCTCTGAAGAGGAAGGGAAATTCGATTTACGCAACGTCACTGGCTGGGAAATCGGCGGATTCGAGCTCACTGCTGGTAAGAAAGGGATTAACACGTATCAGGCTAACGACAGTTACTTCCACGACCTTTATGTGCATGACGTAACCTGGAGTAATGCTGACGGCGTTATGGTCAATTCGAATAATATCACAATCGAGAGATGCATTTTTGAAGGTTGTCCTTCCGCTGGTATTGAAATTTTCTATCCATTTCAGACGGGACATATTTTCCGGAATAACACAATCATCAACTGTAATAACGGGATACTTATCAGGGGATCAACTCCCGATCTCGTTATGGAAAATAACATAATAGCTTTCAATAGCGACGGTGTTGAATTCGTCGGTTCCTGGACAGGCAGCGAATTCCTGGATTACAACGATGTCTACGGAAGTGGAGACGATGATTGGTATGGTTGTACCCCCGGCCCTAACAACATCTCAGCCGATCCTATGTTTATAGGAGGAACTGGAGCTGAGCAGTATATGCTCCTACCGAATTCTCCCTGTATCGATGCAGGAAATCCCACCTCTCCACTTGATCCTGATGGTACTATAGCCGACATCGGATGCTTCTACTTCGATCAGAACTACACGCCTGGGAACCTGACGATTGACCTTGAACCAGTCGATCCTCCGGTTATCGTACCTGCCGAAGGTGGATCGTTCGATATCACTCTCGATATCTCCTGTGATGAGACGAACTATGCTATCTTCGACTTCTGGATGGATCTTACCCTACCAGATGGCCAAACAATGGGACCGCTGGTCCTGCGATATGATCGCTTCATCGCTGCGGGAGCATCATACCACTTCGATTTTAGTTTCTACGTATCCACCTGGGCGATGCCTGGTGTATATGAATTCCACGGCTATCTGGGGGAACATCCCAACGAGATCTACGCTGAGGATTTCTTCGAGTTTGAAAAAGAAACCTACGAAGGCTCGCAACCTGACGGTGCTGAAGCATATGCGATTCTCACTTGTTGGGATGAGGAGGAGAGAATCATCCTTCCTGTAGCAGACGCAGAAATCAACGATAATCTGCGATTCAGTAGCAACCCTAATCCATTCAACCCACTAACTACGCTTCAGTTCTCACTGCCAGCAGCAGAACATACAACACTGAAGGTCTATGATCTGGCAGGACGAACTGTGGCAACGATCATCGATCGAAAACTTGAGGCTGGAGAACACAAAGTTCAGTTCAACGCCAATCACTTGACCTCCGGTGTTTACCTGGCAGTCCTCGAATCGGGTAATAATCGCATTACTGAGCGGTTGTTATTAATTAAGTAGTTTGGGATTCTCCCTCTATTCAGGACAACCAGGGGGATAATTCTATCTGAAGCAATAATCATCATGGAGGTGTATCATGAACAGGATTATAGCTATAACTATGGCGTTCCTGCTATGCGCCAATTTGAGTGCGGCATTCACCCTCCACGTTCCTTCTCAGTACCCCACCATTCAAGCCGGCATCAACGCTTCCTCGGACGGCGATACGGTTTTAGTTGCTGCAGGAATATATCACGAGAACATTAACTTTTCCGGCCGAGAGATTGTGGTCAGGAGCGACGATCCGCCGAATACGGTCATCGACGGCGATTCGCTGGACACTGTAGTTCGGATTATTTCTGGAGAAGGGACTAGAACGGTTCTCGAAGGCTTCACCATAACCAATGGATACAGCATATACGTGGGTAGTGCTGGAATCCATATTGCATCGGGAGCAGCGCCGACCATACGTGGAAATATCATTGAGGGTAACGGTGCCTGGTGGAGCGCCCTTGGAGGGGGCATTTCCGCCGATCAATCCAACCCTGTCATCGAGAGAAACCAGATCACCAACAACGAATGCGTCTACGAAGGAGGAGGCATCCATCTACTCGATTGCACCGGTGCTGTGGTGCGAAACAACACTATATCTGGAAATTTTGTCTGTTCGGGCTACGGCGTTTCCGTGGGTGTTGGGATATACTTAGATAACAGCACGGCTGTAATTGAGAACAACATTATTGTGAACAATGTTGGGCTGCCACCCAGCCATGGTGGCGGCCTCTATCTGGTCGGCAGCTCTACGATTGACGCCGATTTCAATGACCTTTGGAACAATACCCCGCCGGATTACTGGGGTTGCACACCCGGTGATTTCGATCTGAACGCCGATCCGCTCTTCGTTGGCGGAATTCCCTATAGTTATGAGCTGAACAGTAATTCTCCCTGTATAGATGCAGGAGCTTTCACATCCGAGCCCGATCCCGACGGCACGCGGGCGGATATGGGCTCTTATTACTTTAATCAGGGAGGCATTAACGTAGCTATCGTACCCGACCTATGGCCTATTGTAATCCCTGCAACAGGAGGCAGGTTCAGGTATGACCTCCACGTTACCAACCACACCGTCGCGCCGGTGCCCTTTGACCTGTGGATTGACACGAGGGATCCTGGTGGGACTATCACCACACTCATGGTTCGCGAAGGCATCACTTTCGCACCTGAACAACACGCGGAAAGATATCTGACTCAGACCATCCCAGGTGGAGCATTGAGCGGTACACATTATTACATGGCGCATACAGGCGACTACTCCATCGGTGATATTTACCATGAAACCATCATGCCCTTCACCAAGCTGGGTTCGAATGGATTACCGGGTCAGTGGTCACTGGAAGGATGGGATGAACTAGCTACGGCAAAACGTCCAACCAGGGAGCAGATCGAAGTTAGAGTTAGTCCCAACCCGTTTAATCCGACGACCACCTTAAGCTTTAATCTTCCAGAATCAGATCGCATATCCCTGAAAATCTATGATATAACAGGACGCATCGTAGCCAATATCTTAGATCGAGAGCTGGAAGCAGGAGCTCATGTAGCTCATTTCAACGCCAGTCACCTTACTTCCGGTGTTTACCTGGCGGTTCTGGAAACAGGGGATACCAGGATGGTCAAAAGGCTACTCCAGGTAAAATAGAAATCACCCTCTCCATCATATAGGCAGAGCCGGTCACATGACCGGCTTTTTTGCTCCCAACCCTCCAGAATTTCACCGATTTTCTTGCCTGTAACAGGATTTATCGTTACTTTCAGATGATCCGAGACCCCAAATCAGCCGTCATATGCATGATTTTATGATATTATTTTCATCGTCCCATAAGCCTTGAGCATACCATCATGAAGAATCCTTAAAAAACCTACATTGTTGATAGTGGATAAATTCGATCAAAGGGAAATTACTGTCAAAGAAAACATCCTTCAAGACAGAGTGATGGAAATTCTGGGGAAAACGGAAGATCTCTGGAAGGTGCGTATCTTGTTTCCTCCTCCGTTAAACTCCGACAAAGAAGTCGTCGAGCAGATGAGTCAGGTTAAGGAGATGATTTCCCAGGAATGCGGAGTTGCATCCGAATTGCTCGAATTCCGAGAGCTGGTTGAAAAAATACCAACACCGGACGGGATAATGGCAACGGTTATAATCGGGAGGATGAATGTTGGTCAGGGGAAGCCAGTCGTACGCCTGAGGCCGAAAGAAACGCCCCGTGGAGATTTAATTCAGGACATGATCGCTGAAATCGATTTTTACTATCTCGACGAATTCGACCAGCCAATATCCCTTAAACGTATCCTGCTTGAACTGGAAAAGAAGAAAGTTAATCTGGATTTGGTGGATCATACAACTTTAGAAGAGTCGTTATCCAGAGTTTTGGAGAAAAAGAGTTTTGTCAAGAGGCTGGAAGTAGCGCGCGGTAAACTTCCCTCATTTGGGCAGGATGCAGAGCTTGAATATACTTTTTTTGCAGATCCGACTGCTGCCAATAATTTAGCAGAATACCGTATGGGGCGTAAGGTCAAAGAAAGGGATGTAATTTGTCAGAAGATCCCCCCCCAGGACGGTAAGGAATTCGGTTGCGATGTCAGAGGCCAGGTTATCCCACCTATCAAAGGTATCGATTTTCAGATAGTTGCCGGAGAAGGCACGAAGCTGTCCATCGACGAGAACAGTGTAACCGCATTGCGTGATGGAGTGCCGGTAATTTCGCGTGAAATGAAGCAGATCTATACCCTCGCCGGCATTAGAGTAGTACCTGATAAAATTACAGTTTGTGTAAAACGCTTAATCGAGATGAACGCTGAGGATATCATCAAAATTGTAGTCGAAGATTCTGTCGAGGTTATAGGTGATCTGAAATCGGGCAGCACTATAACGACCGCGGGGGAGTTATTCATGGATGGCGATGTAGAAAACGGTACCAATCTCAGCGCAGGCGATAATGTTTTGATAGATGGGAACATAAAAGGCGGTGAAATAAATTCTGAAAATTCCATCTTTGTAAGCAAGGAAGCTGGAGATGCTACTCTTATTGCCGTTGATAACATTATTATTCAAGGGACCGTCAGAAACTCAATCCTTTCAGGGTGCAAGGTTGCAGTTGGAGACGTTCAAGGTTCGACAATTGAGGCGGGTCAAAAACTATCAATGGAAATAGTCGGCAACGACAAGAAGAGGCATAAATCAACTATTCGTGTGGGACGTGACGATTTTTATAAGCGTAAACTCGAAGCAGGCCGTGAAATCGTCAACAACTTGAAGGCCAATCTTGAGCATATCAAAATTCTCTTCGGTGATGAAGTGTTCGAGCGGTTAAGTACTTCCAATCATCAACAGCTTCTCATTGGCTTCATAAAAGAGCTGCATAAACGTGGCTTTAACGAAATGGATGAAAACACCGTAGATTCACTAAAGCAACTACTGCAAACTATTAATCCTCTGAAAGATGTCATCATCGAGAAAACCGAAGAAATTGAATACCTCAAGAGAAAAGCTACTGATGAAAGCGCTCATAAACCAGTCATTGTCGTCAGGGGAAAAATTCTCGATCCCACGAATGTTACCATAAAAGATAAAACCGATACCATCGGCCCAACATTAAAAGGAACTGCTATAACCCGCGGAGCCTATGGTAATATAAAGACGTTTGAATTGCCACAACCTAAGAAAAACCGGCCGCCTGCAGATATAACTGAAACTATGAAAAAAAGAAAATCGCGATAATATTTCCCCTTCATCATCTGTATATCCTGAATAATCAGTGGGTTATAGGATAGTATTTCAACCAAGGCACTATTACTATCGAATTAGAAAAGACTATTCTCGTAATACGCAAAAAAAATAATACAATTGATAACAACTTTTTGGCAAATACATTCGTATAATTTATTGTAGCAGAGTCGCACGCTACCTGTTTTTGTTTTAAATTTTGTATATTATACTTCACGTCATTGTGAACTTGGGGGAGGAGACGACGCTGTCATGATCCCCGGGGCGAGGTCCTCCACCCTCGCCACAGCAGCAACGCTCCCTCCCCTTCTTTTTTTAATCACCACCATTAGATTGGGAAGACACAAATAAAAAATCCACCCCAGAGGGCGGATTTTTCTATTTAAACGCGGAGGACTAAGCCGCGGTTGAATCTAAGAAATTATCCCGAAGCGGCCTCCCTTGTAGAAAACCACGAATTGATCGCCTATGAGGTGGCTGATGCGAAATCCGAGCCGGCGTAATTTTTGCGGATCCACCTCGTTCTTTCGCAGCAATGCAGCAACACCCTTCACATCAGACACACGATAGGGGATATGGTGCTTTTCTAAGATTTTTACTGCTTCCACAGTCTGCATTTCTGTTTCCTGAAAATGATTTTTCGATCTTTCATATATAAGACGATGCGTTTCCGGAAAAGGTTGCACGACAAAAGAAAAATATTTTATGAATCGCAGTTCAGCGTATGGTCTAAAGCTAATTCTCCGGCCTGCGGTCTCTCCTCCCCTTAACGAACTCCGTCCACTGAATCGCCTTTTCAACCTGCTCAGTGATCCCTCGCAGTGAAAGAACCACTGAGCCCTGAGAATCTCCCCATCCCCCGGCCGACACCATTGTGGCAGCAACACCTGTCAACATTCTTAACGCTTCAATTTCCGTAATCACCTCGGCTCCGAGAACCGGCATCAATCCGGTCTTTTCGCCGGTGGCGTAATCTATACGGTCAATTCCCATCCTTTCGGCGGCATCAAGTACTGACGGAATTAATTTTTCCAGCCCGATGGGCACGATCAGATTGGATCCCCGCGCCGTGATGATTCCCAACGACCTGCCTATTGTTCCCCCTTCTCGTGATCGCAGCAATACCCCGACAACGCCATCCGGATCTATAGCGTTTCCCCCCTTAATCAGGACATCATCGCGCCCGAAATCAGCAATTAGCTTGATCGGGTCATCCAAAATCAGTTCACCCTTCCGAAGGATGACAGCAGGGATCCTCTCACCCTTGGGTATTACTGCAAGTTCTCCATCACGGATGATACCCGCGCAAAATTTCAGCTCATCGACTGGTTCACCGGTAAGCCTCGTGGCCACGTAAGAGTTCGTCGTGCCCCTACCGATCACTATGGTTGCGGATTGTAGCGCTTGTTGAATAACAGAATGAACAGCTACCGCTTCGGCAATCAATCTTTTCGACTGTACCGGCGTCAAGGTAATCAGTCCGACCGAACTATGATCCCCATCCATATCCAGATCCTTTCATTTCTGAATACTACTCTATTATACCAACAATTTTGTAAAGCTTCCAGTTAATTAGCGAGTTGCCTCAACATCTCATCTACTTTGGTGGTGGGCAAATTACAATTAAAATTCTGACATACGTACGCAGTTGCCCTACCTTCAATGCTGACTTGATTCTCAATAGTACTTAACAGGTCAACAATTTCGTCGGCTCCAACGGTCGGGCGAAAGATGACCACCTTGTTGGGAATGTAATTCTCTCGGATAGCTTTTATCATACTATTTGTATCTTCTGCCCCATGAATACCCGAAATTACAACTTCGTAGCTGTCGCCGACAGCAAATTCCAGAGCTGTCATAAAAAATGCTGCATTCGACGGAGAGCCTTCCAGGGTTGTCGCAAAGAATTTTCCTATCTCTACAACCATCTCCTCGAAGTCAGGATAACTCGTCATCTTCGCTAAGCGTATTAAATTCAACGCTGCCACCGAATTACCTGATGGGATAGCGCCATCGTAGATTTCCTTGTATTTCGCCAACAGCTTCTCAGCTTCATCTGAAGAAAAATAAAAGCCACCATCCTGGTCATCCCAGAAGTGGTCGATCAAATAACGGTTCAAATCTATCGCACTTCTTAAATATCCGGCTTCAAAAGTTGCTTCGTACAATTCAATCAATCCCCAAACAAAGAAAGCATAATCGTCCAGATTACCGTGGATTCCAGCTTCACCTCCTCGGTATCTGTGTAATAGAGCATTATCTGCGCTACTCATATCCTTCAAGATAAAATCGGCGCATCTTTTTGCCGCTTCGGTGTATTTTGGCTCGTCGAATGCCATTGCTGCCTTTGCCAGAGCCGCTATCATCAATCCGTTCCAATCCAGCAATATCTTGTCATCCTTATAGGGGTGGACTCTCTTTTCCCGTTCCTGGTAGAGTTTGGAATTTGCTTTTATGACACGTTCCTGAAGCTCTTCGGGTGTCATGCCAAACTTTTTCGCCGTCTCTTCCAGGGATTGCGTCAGGTGAAGTATATTTGCTCCGGTGTTCTCACCTGAAGCCTCTTCTGCAAAATTTCCTTCCCCAGTGAAATTGAAGTGCTCTGCAATCACTTCAGCCTGTTCAGCACCGAGAATGTCCTTTATCTCTTGCTCGGTCCAGAGATAATATTTTCCCTCTTCACCTTCGCTGTCTGCATCTTCAGCCGAATAAAATCCCCCTTCAACAGACCTCATGTCACGTAGCACATATGTCAAGATCTCACGAGCTGTTTTTTCGAAAATATTGTTACCGGTCGCCAATGCCGCCTCTGTATATGCCATTACCAGCATGGCCTGATCGTACAGCATCTTTTCGAAGTGGGGAAGAAGCCATTTGGCATCTGTTGAATAGCGGTGGAAACCGTATCCCACCTGGTCGTAAATTCCACCCCTCCGCATTTCAATCAGGGTTTTTTCTACCATTTGTAAAGCTTTTTTATCTCCGGTACGCTTCGAATATCGCAGCAGGAATAGCAGATTGTGTGGGGAAGGGAATTTTGGCTCTCCACCAAACCCTCCGTGCAACTCATCATAGTTGTGAGAGAGCTGTTGAAAAGCTCTTTCCAAAGTGGATGCAGTAAACTCAAAATGAGCATTGGGGTGCGCGTTTGAAATTGTCCTATTTAACGACTCGGCTATTTTACCAGCAGTATCAACTGCTTCCTGGCGGCGGTTCTCCCATATCTCTTTGATGTGCGGCACCAGTTCCATCATTCCTATCCTGCCAAATCGAGTCTCCTTCGGAAAGTACGTCCCAGCAAAAAATGGTTCCTTCTCCGGAGTCATAATAATGGTCAGTGGCCACCCACCGCTGCCGGTCATCATTTGACACACCCTCATGTATACATTGTCAATATCCGGTCGTTCCTCTCTATCTACCTTTATACAGATGAATGTCTCGTTTAACAGATTAGCAACTTCGGGATCTTCGAAAGATTCTCGTTCCATCACGTGGCACCAGTGGCAGGTTGAGTATCCGATAGACAGAAAAATCGGCTTGTCCTCTTCATCTGCGCGCGTAAATGCTTCGTCTCCCCAGGGATACCAATCTACCTGGTTATGAGCATGTTGGAGGAGGTAGGGACTCTTTTCGTGGATTAAATGGTTAGTGTGCGCGGTATTATTTCCTGCATTTCTTTTGCTTGTTTGCATGATAATATCTTTTTCAGGGACTATCTGGTTAGACTCTCGAAATCCGCTCCACCAGATCGTGGAGATAATTGCCGCAACCACAACGGTAGCCATGCCTTGTCCATATCGCATATTATTTACTGCCACTCATTTGCAACAAACGAGGTTAGTTTCATGTAGATATACGGACAATGAATGAAAATAATTGATAGATAGCTGTGCGAATCACCTGGTTTCTGAGATTTACATAATCCTAAGCAGGAGCAACTCTATGTTACATAAAGCGTTTAGAAGATCTTGTTCATATCGAAGAAGTAATAGTCAGGCATGCAGTACTGGCAACCCTGAAATCTGGGCACATGCTGCGAATCAACAATCCTTTTCACTGCGTCTAAAGTATAGATTTTTTTGCGCTGATCTTCTGGAATCTCGTGGATATGACATTCATAAGTGGGGCGAGACATGTCGTGAACAGTGTTCGTGCGTAAATCAGCAAGGTACATACTTCCTCCCGTAATTTCCAATTTATTACAATATAACATTCGCAAAGGGAAAGATCAACCCTGCAAATTCATTTCCTTCCATGAAGTACAATCATACAATAATCGTGGTCTATGCAGGGGCTTGAATTCGAGATGGGAGTCTGGGGAAATGAATCAAACAAAATTATGAGAAAAAAGACCACTCTGCGCTAAATTAAGGGTATAGGTAAATATTTCCTTTGTTATATAAATAACGATACGTCCATCAAAATGATTGCCGTGTATATCGATGTTTTCCCGGTGATAACCGACATATCCTATCCAAGTGACTTAATATTAAATTCTTAGGCACATTTACTTTCCCGTCGTCCCTCGCCAATTCTCCAATTGCGAGTGATTGCTATCACTTATTAATAATACCAATCCGTATATTTCTTAACAAATGGGTAAAAAAAAACCATAAAAAAATCAAAATAACGCATATTGGGACTTGACATCACTACTAAATATTGTTACCTTACATCAGTAATTTGGGGGAATAGATTTCTGTCTCCAAAATCCAGTTAAACATGAACGAGAAGGAAACGACTCTTTCTGGGAGGTAAGTAATGGTAAAAATGCTAAGAGTTTTTACAATTGTAACGTTTGCAATTGGATTATTGGCGGGATTCTACTTTATCCCGACCGATAGTGTTCACAGTGAAACAGGCAATTCGCCTCTATACACGTCTTCTCTGGATAATACAACCAGTAATATCTCAGGGAAAAATGTATCAGGCCGCTCCAGCGATGGCAAAGGTGGTGGTCAAGGTGCGCTTATTACCTGTGAAGTGACCTGTGGCCCTACTTGTGACCAGACTACCTGCGGATTCACCTGTATTCAAACTTGTGATTACACCTGCGCGAATACTTGTGAACAAACAACTTGCACAGCTACATGCGTGGCCACTTGTGATGCCACTTGTGCCAATACCTGTTCACAAGCGACTTGCGATGTTACTTGTGTTACAACCTGCGACTATACGTGTGAAGTTCCGATATCGCTGGCAGGTTTCAGCGCAGAGGCGCTTGCAGATCAGGTCATCGTTAAGTGGAGCACAGGCAGTGAAGTTGAAACCTATTGCTTCAAAATCTATCGGGCTTTAAGTACCGATGGCGAGTTCGAACTGATCGAGGATTACATTCCTGCTGTTGGTAGCAGTGCCGCCACGACTTCTTATGAATATGTCGATATCGACGTAGAATCTGGCGTGACTTATTACTATCAACTCGCGGATGTGAACAAATATGGGTGGGAGACCAGGCATTCAACTCTTGCTTCTGCTACTCCCGGATCTGTCTTTGGCTTGACAACCGACTTTAGTCTCAGCCAAAACTATCCCAATCCATTCAATCCGGAAACAACGATACAATTCAACATACCGACAGCTGGTTACGTTGAGTTGACAGTATTCGATCTAACCGGCCGTAAGGTAGCCACTCTTGTGGATGGATATCGTTCTGCTGGCCCGGGTGAAGTAACCTGGAATGCTACTTCATATTCCGCTGGTGTTTATGTCTATCGACTGACCGCTGGTACGAATTCGATCAACGGCAAGATGATCTACATGAAGTAAGTGGATTCCCTTAAGAGTAACCTCCCAGACTATTAATAGAGGCCATTATCCAGGGATTCCCTGTAGATAATGGCCTTTTTCTATCTATACGTTTTAGAAATTTTGGTTCTAACCAGGGAATGAAAATCTCGTAGTACCTACATGCACAGCATCAGAAGACTTCTCCCGACTCTCATTGTATTACTCTTAATCCCCCATTATCTACAAGCAATCGCTGTTTCCTCTGGGATAAAACTCTTGTCCTGTGATCAAACCGGTGCGACCATTGAGGTGGACCTACCCGAATTCACCATTGAATCTATGGTAAATCCAGAAGGTGAATTTTCTGATCTATCTATCCCCGGCTGGGGTCGCCTCTCTGAGGAAGGCATGCCCTCATTACCGCAATTAACTGTCTGGGTTGCTATCCCACCAGGAGCTGCCGTGCATCTTGCCGTTGAACCGGTGCAGACGAATAACATACCCCTCAGAAATCCCCTACCTTCATCCACCTGGAAGACTGATGCTTATGGCGACAATCACCAGGAGTATTTTATCCCGGATCATGCCGTTTATACTTCCAAAACCCTCTATCCAGCCGATTGGGCGCTTCTCGGCGATCCTTCCTGGCTGCGAATGTTCAATGTTGTACCAGTCAGAATCACACCTGTCCGCTGCAGCCCCGGTAAAGGGGAAGCGATTATTGCAGAGAAACTCCTTTTACGCCTCACTTTTCGAGGGGGTGAAAAGGGGGAATTTATTTCCGATCCATTCGGCGACATATTAGCCCAAACTACAATCATTAACTTCGACCAGGCTCAATCATGGCGTAAGAAAATCCCAGTCCTCCCAAGGCAGATTTCCCAGAACTATGGCCATTACAAGCTTCTAACAACCCAAGACGGCTTATATCTTATTACTTTTAACGACCTCGTAAACGCCGGAATTGATCCCAACTTCGATCCACAAACTTTGAAAATTTACCTCGAAGGTGAGCAGATACCTATTTGGGTTGAAGGAGAATGGGATGCTGTTTTCGATGTGGAAGACTACATCCTCTATTATGGTACCTTTCCTCGGGGCACCTACACCTATGAGAATATCTATACAGATACAAATGTTTACTGGCTGGACTGGGGAGGGGAACCCGGACTACGATTGACTCAGCGATCGGTAGTGCCTGGAAGTGCAGTTCAGGTCACTTCATTCAAAGCACATACTCGCATCGAGTTCGATATAATTTATGATAGATTTGGCCTGGCTCCATTGACTGATAATATCGATCACTGGATGTGGCAGAGATTGGATACAGGTGACTATCCAAATGCCCCCCAGGAATTCTCATATTTACTCGATCTCCCGGGTCTTGTTATTGAGCAAGGCGAAAATTACGATCTCTCCGTTTCCCTGCGCGGCTTAACCTACAGCCAATCCATTGAACCCGATCATCACGTCACAGTCACCTGGAACGGTTATCCGACTATAGATGAGTTCTTCACACGACAGAATCAGTTGATTGCTGTTGGTAGTGTCCCTTGGGATACGGTTCGTACTCAGAATAATGAGCTGATTTTCCGTGCGGAACCTGTTCCTGGTGTTGACCCTGACCCCAACGCTTTCTACCTCGATTGGCTTCAAGTCGATTACTGGCGCGATTATGGCGTTATTAACGACACGCTTTTTTTCCAGAGTCCCCAGAATATGGGACCAGGGGATAAGCTTTACGAGCTCATGGGTCTCCAAAGTCCCAATGTAGAATTGTGGAACCTGACCCGTATGGAAAGATTAATTGATTTTGAGTATTCCGGGGGAACTCTCGCCTTTCAGGACTCCGCTTCTGATACCACCTATTATTTTGTCGCGGGACAAGGTAACTGGCTCACCCCTGAGATCATAGAAGATGAACCCAGCAACTGGATGAATCCCATCCAGGGCGCGGACTACCTGATAATTACACATGAGGATTTCTATGAAGCGATCCAA
>CBDUWK010000023.1:0-12677 GCA_965370905.1 uncultured bacterium
CTGATGTGGTTGTCACCACCTGCCCGAGCTGCGAACTCCAGTTCAGGCACGGTCTTTCCCGGAACGGGGTGGACTGCGAGGTGCGGAATATTGTTGAGATTCTGGACCGGTATTATGCTGAGAACCGGGTTTGATATTCACAATTCACACCGTACGCAGGTGGTTTTGGGGATTGGATCGTTCGAGGGTACATGCTCAATAACTTGTGGATAAAATCGGTGGAATTTGTGCAGTTCTGAATATCTGGATGAGGGGGGCCTCAAGTCCGTTCTATGAGGGGGTTCGTAAGAAGCGTCTGGGCAAAAATAATCATGGAATGGGGTGGTCATGAGCTCTACTCAACAAACGAAAATACTATGCAAAGATATTTAATTACCCTTTGCCGAGTTTGAATAGCGTTTATGAATAAATCTATAGAGCCCTCGAAAAAAGAACTTTTTGTAACTACTCTATTGGAATGGTATGCAGGAAACAGTAGAGACTTTCCCTGGAGAAGAACATCTGATCAGTACAAGATCCTAATCTCGGAGATACTGCTTCAAAAAACAAGGGCTGAAAACGTAGTTGCGGTATTTAACAGATTTGTTGCAACATATCCAAACGCTGAAAAACTATCCACTGCGTCTTTTAGCGAATTAAAAAACGAAATAGAACTACTTGGTTTGCAGACCCAGCGAGCCACTAAATTGCAGAAGCTGGCAGGAATCTTGGTTGAAAAATATAATGGAACGGTTCCAAATACTAAAAAAGAATTATTAGAACTTCCTGGAATTGGCATTTATGCTGCAAATGCTGTATTGTGCTTTGCTTTCGGTTACGACGTTCCGTTATTAGATACTAATATCGGTAGAATTATTGAAAGAGTCTTTTCAGTCAAAGTGGCTGGCGAAGAGAGAAAAAAATCTGATGTATGGGACCTGATAGCTGAATTCGTCCCGGAAGGAAAATCAAGGGAATACAATTATTCTTTGCTAGATTTTGGAGCTCTTGTATGCACAGCTAAAAATCCCCGACATAATTTATGCCCGCTAACTGAAATCTGTGATTATTATTTCGGTATCAAAATGAACAACCCACCTTCTGTTTTCCGGCTTAAAAAAGTCTCTTAAATGGTACCGTTCAGATTGGCACCGAAATTTTCTACACATCTCGCTCAAATCCCTTCTGTAATAAGTTATAAAGCGACACAGCTACATGGCGGGCAAGTGGAACTGGCACACCGTTTCCTATCGTAGCAAATTTTGCTGTCAGTGATACCTCTGGAGGTAAAACATAGGTATCTGGAATCCCCTGTATCCTCATCGTCTCCCTCACAGTAAGCCTCCGGTTTTCCCATGGATGGAGGTGCACTTCATTGTGACCGTAACATGCTGTAGGGCTGTACCTGTAACGGTGAAGGCGCTTGAACGACCTTCTTTTATCATCTCCCTCGCGTACTGCAGTAAACTTATCAGAATGTGGTCTGAACCCTTCCCTGCCATTCGGTTGTTTGTAAGGTGGGTTACATCCATCGAGAATATGGTAGACCATTAATTCGTCTGGAATCCCGGCAGGCTTTTCAGGAGTTTTACCTATCGGCACAACAGTTGGCCAGTTAAATCGTTTCTTTGCGTCCCTGTACTCAGGGCATACGTGCCAGGAAAACCATCCTCTTTCCTTTGCATCTATAACCCTGCTAAGACATGCTTCTAAAAGATTATGTTTTATACCTATGAGAATTATCCTTTCCCGGTCCTGTGGCAATCCTATCTCGAGCGCATTCAAAACGCGCAAATCGAGGGAATAACCATTTTCTTCAAGCTGCTTTTCAAGTTCTGCAAGAAACTCGCGGTGCTTTTTTGTCCGTAGAAGCCCGTGAACATTCTCGAACACAAAAAAGTCTGGTTTGATTTCGCAGATACGGTCAACATAAGTTTTGGAAAGAATCCCGCGGTCACCGTTACGACCTAGATTCTTCCCTCCCGCGCTGAAATCAGGGCAAGGTGGTCCTCCAATGGCTCCAAAAAGTGCTGGCTTTCCGTGTGGAAAAACTGTTTTAATAATATCATCTGGAGGTATGTCTGCAATACTCCTGCTGTCGCTGATCCTGGCTATTTTAGTATCTGGAGATGAAGACCGCCTCCATGCCGTCATGCCGTATTCATACATATCAGCAAATGCCGGGTTACACTCATTGGTCCAGACAATTTTAAAACCTGCCTGCTCAAAACCTAAGTCAAGAAAACCCCCTCCGGTGAAAAAAGAAAGAACAGGAATGTGGTGTAATTTGGGTTGCTCATTTTTGAGTTTATGCGGACTATCAGATGCGGAAACCATTTTAATCAGCTCGCGTATAAATGGTGGTAAGAAGTCCTTCCCTGTAGTTGCCTGGAACTCTATCGTGGCTCATAGAGAAGACTGCCACATCATCTGAGGTGTTACCGGGTGCGAGTGCCGGATGTCGGTCTGGGTGCAGACCATTGACTTTTATTGTGAGGGATTTTTGCATATCTGGTGTGAGTTTGATGAGCATAAGGCCGTTTCTTAAAATCTTTTTCTCTTTGAGGATTCCTTTTACATCGTTTGGCCATTCTGCCTCCGGTTCATCCTCCCGTCCTTCCCAGTAGGCAGGGCAGCACGGTCGGTAGAGGCAGAACTGACAGATCCCCGGAGACGGTGATGCGAGGTGTCTTGATAATAGGGCATAGCTCGTTGAGTCATTTGTTATTGCAAAGTTGATCTCGGTTAGAAGCTGGCGAGCCTCATCCAGCAAACCAGAACATTCATCTGGACTAAACGGGATTTCATGGGATACACCATCTATTCCAGCCACTTTAAGCGATGCAGGCCATCTGCCGTACATTGAATTGTATAGGGCAGCATAGAGTTTTAACTGCATCTGGTAATTTTCACGAACATTCGACTCATGGGTTCCCGGTCCAGATTCCAGAATAGAACCAGTTTTGTAGTCTATGATCACATCGCCGGATTCCGCTGGCACGATCGCATCCGCGTATCCGCCGATTTTTCCGTCCGGGGTCTGCAACCACACTTCATGTATTTTTCTTTTATTTGGACCGCTTTTTACTGGCGGGGGTGCAGCGGCGGAAATCATGCGCTGCACGGTCAGCAGACATTGCTGTTTTTTAACTTCGTAGTTGCGTGCTGATTTTTCAAGGGGGATAAGATGATTTTCGGTCCATGAACTGTTCATTTCCGCCTCCTCCTGCTGTACACAGCTACTCCAAGCTGAATCAAAGCTTTCGTCTCCTGTGATACTGCCTTTGCCTACATTCTCAAGAATTTTATGGATTACCGTCCCGAGACGGGCGGCTGGCGGTACAGGAAGCAGCGTCCGTACATGACTGGATGCCCAGATTGCTCTAAGCTTGCATTTCTTGAGTATAGAGAACTGACTTGGAGATATCCGTCCCATTGGTTCGAGGGGTAGCACAGACGGCAGTATACCGTGAGTTATAAAACCCCCTCCGCAAGTTTCGTGTGACACCATCCTGGCCTGCGCAGCAGGTTAAAAGTGTCTATGCAATGAACTGATGCGCCTCCGGTAGCTGCAACAGCCTCAGCAAGAATTCTACGTGGGTTATCCGTATCCCACAACGGATGAACAATAAGGACTCTCATGATTCCGGTTTCAAACCCTGGCAGACACCCCCATGTCTGGTGCTGGTAGCCAAACTGTGATGCAAAGTTCCCGGACAGTTTGGTAGCAAAATCCAGCCAGCCATCCAGTTCAGGTGCTGTGAACTGACCGTCAAGCCCGCACGAATACTGTGGATCATGGAGTATACGCAGATAGGATAGACCAAGGCGCCAGTCCAGCAGACCGTGATAAGTCATGTTCCGGTACACTTTGAGACAATCATAACATGCAGAATCACAGGAGGAACGGTGCCGGGCAGAAATAACCTGCCAGGGGAATGAATCTGGATCATCCGGTGATAGGATTCCCTGTAACACCGATTCCCATTCATCTGATATCCAGCGCACAAAACCTGCGCCGTTAGCAAGACGGTCACTCAATGCGATATCGCCTACATGCATGCCGTCAACTTCAGATCGATGGAAATTGCAAATCTCAATTTCTTCCGGGTCTACATCCAGTGTTTCTGCAACTGCTGCCCTCAAGAGGAATGCAGCAGAATAAATAGCCGCTTTAACACCACCTTTTGAATGAACCGGGTCAAGGTTTAAACCCGGCAAAACGGATGACGGTCTAAACCTTAGAACATCAGTCGTCTTGCGTGCAGCAATGGCGATCGGCTGTGATTGTGGTTGGTCTGGGCTGACATCAGCAATGTAATTTGATGAAATCCACTGGTTATCAAGAACGGGCCACCCTGTTAGCTGACCGCCACGGTTCTTGTACCCTTTTGTTGTAACCAGTCCCCCATCGAAAAGTTTTCCCGCATTATCGTTTATGCGCCACACATTGCAGTCAGGAGAAAAACTTATCTCGCAGTTAGAGTCTTTAACCGGGGAGAATCCCTGTTCAGAACTTTCTGCCACGGAGGCGGGTATCCCGTAAAGAATATCTCCTCCCTCTTTAGCGTCCTTACCCCGTGACAGGTCTGTTCTAAATGCAAGCGGTACCGCTACCCAGTAACCTTTGAAGTACTGTCCTCCGGGCTCTCCACAGTATTCACATTCAGTTACAGGATGTTCCCGGTCGTGCGTTTGTATGTCGCCACATTTCAGACAGCGCACCACCCAGATGCGCATGGGCAGCGGGTTATCTGAGACTGGCGCCCATTTCTCCCTTTTTACGAGAGGCGCTGTAAATCCAATGGCTGTATGAACGGCTTTATCTTTGGTTTTTTGCGCTCCTGGCGCAAACTCGGTAATAGCCATCTCTAAATCACGGTCTACCGTGAGTGCGCCATCTTTGGTCAATCGGTGGTATAGTAGCCGGGTGCGTGATGGCATCCCGTACATAGGCAGGATGCCGCCTTCCGCCAGCCGCTCGGCTAAGCCATCTCCAGCGATTTCGGGGTTGTCACATACTCTTTTGATTGACTCTGGCAGTTCCTTGCTGAGATAATCCAGCCAGTCCTGAACCTCCTGCCGGTCTGCGTCTCCGCGGAGTGCCTTGATAATTTCCTCCCTTGAACTGTCTGTTTGCAGCCAGATCAGCACCTGCTGCTGGACTTGCCAGTCCCTTGCCCACCCAAATTCACCGTGGCTGTCTGGCGGTGTAGTAGGGCAGTTCCACCAGCGCACCCCGGCATTCCGGAATGCCCTGCGCAAGCTTTCTTTGACCAGCAGCCGCTGAACAATTTGCGGCTGATCCATGGTAAGGAAAGGTGGTGGTGAGGGATCGCCCGTAATCTTTTTGGGATTGGCGAAATAAAACTCGTCGTGGCTGCGGCCGCGGCACAGGGTGAGAACTGTGGCAAACGCCTGACCGCGCCGCCCTGCCCGGCCAACCCGCTGCTGGTAGTTGAAACGCACGGGAGGCATGTTTGCCAGCATCACTGCCTGCAGGTTTCCAATATCCACTCCGACCTCCATGGTAGTCGTAACGCTGAGGACATCGATTTCATCTACCTGCTTAATAAAATCACCCTTCTGTCCTTCAAGATCAACAAAAATACCGCGGAAGTGTCTCTGCCGTTCAGCCTGATCGTCGGTCTGGGCGGTTAACTCCTCGCAGTGGAGTCTAATTGGAAGACGCTTCTCTTCTGCTGCTGCATGTGCCAGATAATTGCGCTGCCAGAGATCCCGGCAGGTGCTGTCAGACTCTTCTGGGAGCTGCGAGTAACAGTTTGTACAGATTCCAGCAGAATGGTGCAGGTGCGGGCGGCGGCAGCTGGGACATGACCACACCGGATCGTCTGAAATGGCTACTTTTACGTCAAGGCTGCTTGTGATGATCATACCGTTCTGATGCCCGCTTGCGCTAAGTGCAGAGAATACCGCCGGGCCGGCATCCCGTTCATATAGCCCCCATTTCTGGCAGATCTCACGCACAAATTCTTTGAAGCTTGCTCTGGCATCGCTGTAGCCGGGCCAGTCATTCTGGGGATAATCTGATCCTTCGTGGCGGTACAGGTCACCCAGAATCCGCAAAGCAGAGTCACATACCTGCCGGAAACACTCTAACTGCTCCTGCCGCATCCCTGCTTCAGCTGCATAGGTTTCGAGTTCACGGCCATCAAGCCTCAATTTAAGATAACCCAGCCCTGAAGATTCCATGCTGAAATAAAGTCGGCTGAAGAACAGGTCACACAGTCCTGCCCTCACTTCTTTGCGGAGTATAGTCTTGGCGGAGTCTGCATCAGGCGGAAGCTGATATTTCCATCTCTTTTCTGTGAAATCGAAAAGTTCAGTCCAACGGTGCCACTTTTGATTTTCTTCCCATTTGAACTCTTGTACATCAAGATCGTTTCCAGCAGGATTAATTCCAGTATCAAGAAGTCTGCTGATAAGCCGCCCGCATTCAGCAGCATTTACTTCAGAGGGGTGGATTAGATCACTTACATGGACAACCCGCGACTGCCCGCGCTGCCTGATGCTGATAAGTCTTTGTTCAGCGTCATCCAAAGCCTGTTGCAGAACTGCATTGGCCTGTTCGGGAAGTTCGGCAGGGATGCCACCTTTAACCAATTCGATATCCTTGCGGACTGCCGTACCAGATTCGGGGTTTTCTTTAATATATTTTGCCGCAAGAGGGCTGTAGGTGGAACGGTTCTGCTCAATATCATCGAGCAATTGAGGTTCACCCTGTGCTGCCATGAGCAGTTCGTGTATCACCGACTCACGGAACGAATCTGAATAGTGGTTGCGCTCTACACCATTGGATATCTGTGCTGCGTCTTCGCGGCTGTCAGAAAACACAACAAGTTTACGCCCGTCATCAGGTAGCTGGTAGAAAAGTTCTTTTGTAAATATCTGGCTAACCTTAGAAAAACCTGTCCGGAAACCGCGTATCGGTGATTTCCGCTTGCGTCTTGTGTGATCTTTTGCGCAACATGCACAGATTGAAGGAAGAGCGACAAAAGAATCCATAAGCTCATCATCTGCTATGGATGTAAATTCTTTTTCTTTTTTTGTGACGATCCGAAACAGATATCCGCCCACCCAGTTATCGGGATCTTCTAAATGGTTCTCAGGCGATAGCACTACCCGTCCTGAACGTGTATCGAGACTGGCGGCAGTCCATTCACCGTTTTCACTGGCACCTCCACTCCGGTTAGGCTGTTTCCATTTTTTAGTCGCATCCTCATGTAACTGTAAATTTCCAGCAGGCCAGAAAACAGCAAATTCTTTGTAAGTGCGGCGTTCCACAAACCGTGCAGCCTGTCGGTCAGGTATTCCCTCTATGTCAGGGTCTGAAGTGAGCATTTCCATATCACCATCATCAAGCTCCAGCCGATTTCCCCCGAAGTAAACAGCACCGCAATGCTCGCAGTATAGCAGTTCTAGGACTCGATGCCCCTCTTTAGTAACGATTCTCGATGAAGGATATAATGTTCCAACTGGTTTTCCGGCTTCTGAATCTGCAGGCGGTTTGGTGGATGCCCACAGTCCTTCGATATTGCGGAAAAACCAGTGAAGGCGGAATGCAGGTAGTGATGATAGATGCCCTGGAGTGTCGCAGATACTGCGGGCGGCAAGAAATCCGCGGACAGCGTTCCGCCTGTTTTCTTTCGGCACTACCTCTCCGAATAGTCTCTTTGCAAAATAATCGAGGGGGACTGCACGTGCGATTCCTTCACACTCACATGCCTTCCGCATTCTGGCGGCCATTTCATCCGATTCCATTTGTTCTTTCAGAGCTAACTCTCCAGATGTTGCATCCCCCCGGTATCCGAGAGAAGAAGCTGCTTGCTGGCAGACATCACCAGTAAAATCCGGTGCTGCACGGCCGAGGAGGCTGAAAGGTTCTGGCTGCAAAAAATCTGACCCGGTAACTGCTGCGAGCGGAGTTTGGCGTCCCTGAATTATCTCAAAACTATTCTCTGGAGCGCCGAAAAAATCATGTAGAAATTTACGGCTTTTGGGGCTGTCCGGGTCTAACGAGGCGCTGGAGCTGAGGATGCGCAGCTGGGGATGGTCCGGTGTAAGTCCCAGACGGAGGAGCAGCAATCTCAGAAGGTAAGCCACCTCAGCTCCAGCCGTCCCGCGGTAGAGGTGCAGTTCATCGATAATCAGATGGAACACCCGGTCTTCTCCACCTTCCAGCCACTGACGCGTCTTCTCAAAAATGGACTCATCTGCTTCGCGCATGAGCATGATGCTCAACATCGAAAAGTTTGTTATTAGAATATCTGGCGGTGAGTCCTGCATGTCCCAGCGGGAGCGCATTTCGGCTCCATCCAGTCTGGGGAAAAAGAAGACAGTATCCGGGTCGCCAGTCTGCCGGACATATTGTTCAGCTTCATGTGCGTCACGGCCCATATCCCTCAATGCGTTAGTAAGGTTCTCTATTTTCTTCCGGTTGGGATGCTGGATACCTCTACGATCCGGCTTCTTGAATTCATGCCCGGGGACCGGTGTGCTGCTATTATAACGTCCAAAGTAGATTTTGTTCCCCTGCCGGTTATGCCGGAACCACTCTCTCGCATCATCCGAGTCGAAGGCTTTGCGGAGGCGGGTAAGCTGGTCTTCAACCAGCGCATTCATTGGATAAATAATCAATGCACGAACAGCAGCATCCCTCTGCTCGTGACCCCGCTGAGAAACTCTGTAAGAACGCTGTATCCGGTTGTGTTCATTACGGCAGGAATCCTGCCACTGGCTATCATTCCACCAGTTGTTAACGTGGGGGTCTGGTGTATCAGGGGCGTCCCAGCCAGAAGACTCGCATGCAAGGTATGCAAATAGTGGAAGAAGGAATGCCTCGGTCTTACCTGAACCTGTGCCGGCAGTAACTACACAGTTTCTGCCTTCCAAAGCATTTTTAAGCATTTCCGTCTGGTGTTTATACAGTTTGTGGTTCCCGAACAGTCCGCAAGATACCAAAGATTTGAAATCGGCTATTTCTTGATCGCTTAATCCGGGAATATCTTCTTTTGTTAAATCCTGGACGGTCTTCTTGGAGTCCTGGAATATCGGCAGCGGCTCAATCCACGGTTCCTGGCACAGGACACGGGGCTGCCGCAACAGTTCTTCCCTTTCAGCCTCTATGGAAGGAAAACGGGTACCAAAAGCGGTCTTCAGGTACAGGATAAAGTTAGCCCGGATGCTATCGAATGCTCCAATAGGGTCTTTCATAAGATCACTCCACTGCTGTCAGGTATGATACTGTGGTGTATTAGTTTTTGCGATAGTTTCTCTGAAATCATCGTAGCGACAGGTGGAGGTACAGCACAGTAGCTATCCACAGGATGTCCAGCAGGCACCCCTCCTACTGACTGCTCACCCATGCGCGCTGGTGCTGGAGCCAGCCCAGTGCAGAGGGTAGCAGATCTTGCCAGAAAGCGTGGAAGCGGCACATACGCGGGCACAGCCAGCTGATGGCGCCGTTCGTCATATAGCAAGACATCCACCCCTTCGTCTGCAAGAATCATATAGCGCCCCCAGTCCCGATCCACTTCAGCCGCCCGGTTACCATCCCAGATCCAGTGACGTTTCTGCTGGCTCCTCGGATCGGTATATTCAACCAGTCCCTGCACGTTTTCAGTATTGTGGTTTTTGGAAAAGGTCAGAGTATCGGCAGAAAAAGTTCGTTTGAGCCAGTTGATATCGGCTCTATCCCCATAGGTTAAGTTATACCTGACATTTTCAATTCCTGCCGAAAAATTAACCAGCGACCATGCAGCCGGCGCCTTTAGATAGTGTCCTATCTGTGCGGCTTGAGCTACTTTCTGAAGATGATCGTGATCGACCGCCTCGATGTAGATCGCTGGAGGAAGGAGGGGGTGCTCACTTCTCTGCAATTTGATGCTATGTGAAACAGAGTTCTGGTTACCTTTTACAAAATCTTTCATCTTCTGAACCATCGAGGGAGTTCTGGCACCTGTTAAAACCGCTTTGGGTAAACCATACGGCGGCAGGGCAACAAGAACAGGCGGACAGGCAAAAACATGGCGTTTGTCAAAATCGAACTCGCAATGACCCAGCGAGTCTAGATATCGGATAGTCTGGCGCCGGACGTGATTGAGATCGACTTCGCTTGTCGATATTCCGGGTAACTGGCACAGTGCATCAAAGGCTGCATTGAACTTATCTATGCTCATCCGCCCACCCGTGCTGATGGCTTGCAGAAGTAACTTAGACACGTTTTGCAACCTCCTTGTACTTATTCCACATTTCCCGAATTTTCGGAAGCGCTGGATATCCGGTCTTCTGGTATTCAGTTTTCTTACGTTTGACCCATATCACTTCCCTCCACCGTTTTACAGCATGGAGATTGCTTATTGCATGGTTGGGGTTAGGTATAGTTCCTGCATCTTCAGGCTGCCCGCAGAAATGGACAGGCCATTTATCCGTCCCAGACTTGTCGACTGCCCAGACAGGCTGCCATTCATCTGGCAGATCCTCATCAGGCCAGTCTACTATTTCACCAGGTCTGGAACCTAAAAACGTGATTCTGCGTGACAGGTATGTGGGAGGAGTCGGCGGAAGAACGGGAGGTGGACCAACGCCAGCAACAACTGCCCCTGTGGCGCATGGTATGGAAACATCACCAGTCAATATCTGACCTGAACTGTCCCGCGATGGCACATCCTTAAACGATACCGGAAGTTCCGGCTCTTCCAGCCGTATCACATGCTTCTGCAAAGGATCCGGTCCATCTTGAAAGACTTCGATACTTAATGGGCAGTCAACTGGTGCATCGGCAGGGATGTACCAGCGAGCAATGGACACATCTTCTCGTTTGAGTTCATTTCCGTCGAGCGTGACACGCTCACTGCCGTCACCACCTTCTATGACGATTAGCGGAGGTCCGAACAACAGATATCTGTTGCCCCGCCCAATCTTTATCCCGCCTTGAAGCCGGATACGCAACAGGCTGGAAAGCGTGAGTACGTCAACACCCTCGCAGGATTCACGCGCACTACTGCCTTCAAATAGCAACCATCCACGAGGGAGTCCTTGGAACGACTGTTCTTCGAAATTTTCGCAGCAGTCAGTTCCCCACCGCTGCACATCCACCACCCGGCTGTCGCTGCACGCTACCATAAACTTACAATTTCGTTCCAGACGCTGTGATTCAACCCAGCCGGGAAGTCCTTCTCTATTTCCCGGAAAAAAAAGCCTCACATCAGTCCCTTTGAGGCGTGCACTCCATATGTTTTCTTTATCCTCAAACTTTGCAACCTTCGACCAATTCACTGTTGCCGCATCCAATTGTCGCGGAGGTTGTATGTTGGTGTTCGTCAACTTTGTTGACCAGTTTGGTGGAACAGTCTCTCTGCACGAAACTATTTGTCCATCATATTCGAATTCAAGACCGTTATCTGGAAATGGGCGGTTAGTCTTGAGCCGGAGAGTCGATGCAATTGTTCCTGAAACTCTATTCAGTTCGAGACAGATACGTAGTCCCACTTGTGATGGGGTGTGATCTGAACCTGATGTGGAGTGCAAAGCGACGCGCCCATCCCATTCAACAAGTTCATTGAGTACAAGATCAATGAGCGCATTTACCATCTCAATGCTATCACCTTGTGTTCCTTTCAGAAGTTTCAATGTACGTTTTTCCAGTCCATCCTTACCGTAGTTCAATAGAACTCGCCTGAGTACCGCATCAGAAGGAGTGTCGGTCGGGTCGAGTTCTGCTTCAGTGAATATCAGATGTAAATAATTCCGCTCATCATCAGACAGGAGAGTTTGTGATAATGGACGCCCAACATGAACCTTGCCACCACGAATGCGTGCAATGAAGCGCCCCAATTCGTCATGTTTGTCTTCTGCACACCACTTTTCCAGGTCTTCCCACAGTTCCACCATGTGGTCAAAGCGTAGTGGTGTTCCTGAACCATCTGGTTCGCCTAACAAGTCCCAGAGTTTGGGATAATAAGCTTTTGGATCATAATCCCCGCCTCTGGTTGCCGCTAAGACGAAAAATGCTAAATATGCAATATATGGGGGATATTCCAGACGTTTGATTCTCCAGTCACTATAAGATTGCAAAGCCTTATTGCATATATCACTCTTTGTTGCCCAATCCGGACCGGCTTTAACAGCCCGTATAAAATCTTCACCACCTGTGGCTTCGCCCCCTATCTGATTTATAGTGTCTTCATTGACATATAGCAGCACTTCCCGTCCAGCCATTTTTTCATTGAAAAAACTGAGGGCTATTTTGTTGTTCCATGTTATATAATTCATACTCTTCTGTCCTGTTCAGCAATTTCTAACTACTTTCCACCACTGCCAAGTACTTCATTGCGAAAGTGTCTATATGGTATCTTTGCTTTTACTTTCACCATACCCCTAAAACTTATAGAATTTCATGGATTATAAAGTTTGCTATTGTTGTAGTTTTATTCATGGTAATCTACTGTCGAACAATCGCCCATGGCAACGTTTGCGCGATAAACTCGCAGGACAACGTGAAAAACTCCAAAAGCCCGATCTCTATCGAACACCTTTCAAGCTGACACATCCTCTGAAGACTGTTACGGGACCGGATCGTTAGAGGCGCGTCTGTCTACATCCATCTCGCAAGACACTCGACCGCCTCGACAACGCCTGCGCCATACTCAGCCGCGGTCACGAGATCAGCAGCGCCC
>CBDUWK010000024.1:0-12517 GCA_965370905.1 uncultured bacterium
TGGAACTGCAGGTGGATCAATACAAAGAGATGCGGAAGATGGTTTTGGCGAGGTCGGTACTTGTATCATGGTAGCTTGTAGACATCAATCAAGGTCGCAGACCTTGTCATTCCTGCGAACGCAGGAATCCAGTGATGCTGTGGAGCAATTAATATCTTGATGCTATGAATCAGTATTTTGTGTACATATTAGCCAGTCGCCGAAACGGCACACTTTACATCGGTGTTACTAACGATCTTTGCAGACGCGTTGCCGAACACAAAAAAACGATGTAATAGCAGGCTTTACAAAGAACTACCAGGTCCATTCCCTTGTCTATTTCAAACCTTTTAACGACATAGAGAATGCCATTAAACGCGAGAAACAGCTGAAGCGTTGGAAGAGGCTATGGAAATTGAAATTAATCGATCAATTTAATCCAGATTGGCAGGATTTGTACAACAACTTAACCTCCTCTGGATCCTGGCTTAGCCATCCCTTCGGGACTGCGTTCGCAGGGATGACAATTTTACTCATAGCCCCGTATTACTCGGAATATAGAAGCAAAACCAACCGCCAACAACCAACAAAAAACGGCATACCATCCTAACGGTATGCCGTTTATCGTGCCACCCCCCAGAATTGAACTGGGCACACCCGCCTTTTCAGGGCGGTGCTCTACCAACTGAGCTAGAGTGGCTTATCCATGTTAAGGGATAGTGAAATTAATACTTTTTTCTTGAAAAGTCAAGTATTTTTCGTATTTCACCTCAAAGTTCTTTATCAAAATTTGGGCCTGGCAGCCGCAAATCTTCATCCCGCGTGGTCAGACCCGCGCTGTCGAAAAATTCAATCAGCGCAACCGCGTGTCGACGCGGGCAGTTCAGTTTTTCCCGCAAATCAGCCATCCGCACTCCCTCGTGGGCGGATAGTTCAGGTTTGATCAGATCCCAGGCGGAGCGAACGTTCTTCATCGCCCATGACGAACCATCTCCCATACGCACGACTCGTCCCAGCCTGACCAAGAGACTCAGCACTCGATTTAGTTCTGCTTCCGATATTTTTAGCTTCTTTTGTATCTCTTTAGTATCCGGCGGGGCAAATCCGTAAGCCTCCATCAGCTCTTCCACAACCTCGCATATTTTCTCCGTTTTTTCATCTAACTGGATGATATGTTCCTTTCTGCGTAGAAAGCCCTTCTCGAGCATGATTTCTGACCTCAGGAGGGCATCAATAGCATGCTCAACCACCCTCTCACCGTAATCGCTCGACAATTCGCCCACTAATCCGGCTTGTTTCATTCCCAATGCTTGAGGGTTACTCTGATGCCAATTATCCAACGTTCCAATCACAGTTCTCTTGACCTCGGTGAAAACCCCCGCATCGATGAGCAATGCGCCTTCCCCGCTACTAATCTGAAGAATCAGCCTCTGATCTTTAAGGTTATCTATTAGCTCCGTAAATCTCCTCGGGGCAGCGTTTAAGAAAGCCCTCGCTTTAGCTAGAGTAATTCCTTTGCCGCCAGAAAACTTGATCTTCAGGGATAAAGCCGCTTCATCATCCGGCGCCTCATCGAAAAGATGGAACGATTCCAAGGATTCCGGTAAGCTGCGGCGTTTTCTCTCAGGCATAGGATCCAGCACAGTGCCACCACCAAGAGTTTGCAGTGGTGAGTACCGACGAATAATCACACGATCCCCTCTCACTGCCATCATCGGCTTCTCGGATATAAACTGAGCGAACACCTGCTCGCCGGGCAGAACTGTGTCCTTTCCGAAAAGTACCAGCCGTCCTAATACTTCATCAGTGCCAATATGCAGACGAACCCTGTCGCGGTTCTTCAATGCAGGCGCATCCGCAAGAGTAACTAAGCTCAGGTCGATTACTTCCGTCGAAAAAAAACAGTTGCGTTCGCAGATCCAATCTCCACGCCTTATTTCCGAGACCTCAGGACCCATCAAGTTTAAAGCCGCTCGCTCTCCAGTTACTATTTCTTCACGCGTTATCCCATGGCACTGCAAACCTCGAACCCTCGCCTCTTTACCTGATGGCATAACCTGTAAACGGTCGCCAACTTTCACACTACCACCGATCAAGGTGCCTGTTATTACGGTTCCGAACCCCTTAAGACCGAACGCACGATCTACCGGGAGTCGAAAAACGCCGCTGGCGCGGCGTGGTTCGGTTTCCTCTGCAAATTCCAGTATAGCCTCTTTTAGTTCTGAGATTCCTTCAGCGCTAAGAGAATCGCATCGAAATGTTTGCAAGGAGGATTTATACTTAGGTGGGATTATGTCTCTTATCTCTTCTTCAACCAGCTTCAGCCAATCTTCATCATGTCCCGCAGCTTTGGTTATTACTACATAGAGATGGGGGATGCCCAACTGCTCTATAATGGCCAGATGCTCCCTGGTCTGGGGCATTATCCCATCATCTGCTGCCACGATCAGAAGCACCAGGTCAACCGTAGCCACTCCGGCAACCATCGTTTTAATGAACCGCTCGTGTCCCGGCACGTCTATGATGGTGATATTATCACCCAGGAAAGCGAAACCAAGCTCAATTGTAATACCGCGCCGCTTTTCTTCTGCCAATCGATCGGTTTCTTCACCGGTTAAGGCACGCACTAAAGCCGTCTTGCCATGATCGATGTGCCCTGCCGTGGCGATAACTATGTGCTGTTTTGTTACGCTCATATTAGAAAGTGGGTTGAACTCTTCCTGCCCAATAAGATCCTTTGAAAATTCCCCAAGGCCTTCCGGTCAGCTCCCAGCCTTTAAAGGGAGTATTCTTCGATTTGCTGTATAACTCATCCGGATCCACTTTCCAGGTCTCATCCGGATGGAAGACGGTTAGATCGGCCGGCTCACCCTCTTTTATCATCGGAACTGATAAGCCAATTACTTTTCGAGGACCGTCAGAAAACATGCGTACCAATTCTGCCGTAGAGATGGTATCCGATCTAACAAATTGATCCCAGATCAGAGACACCGCGGTTTCAAGACCGATAATACCGAAAGCAGCTTCGTCGTATGGAACCTCTTTGGTTTCATATGGGTGGGGAGCATGATCCGTGGCGATGGCAGCGAATGAGCCTCGTTTTAATCCTTCCACCAGGCTCGTTCTATCTTCCTCATCACGGAGAGGCGGCTTCATTTTGGTCGAGGTATCATATCCAACGACGGCTTCATCGGTGAGAATTAAATGGTGCGGTGTTACTTCTCCTGTCGCCTTAGTGCCACTTTTAACAGCATTATCCAAGGCTTCCAAAGCTCCCTTTGTCGAAACATGAGCAAGGTGTAACCGTCCGCCGGTATACTTTGCCAGCATCAGATCCCTGACCGTAGCGATATCCTCCGAAAGATGTGGAATTCCGACTAATCCCAGGCGCGTCGATACTGAGCTTTCATGCATCACTCCCTCACCGGTCAGCTTGAAATCCTCCGCATGTGTTATAATTGGGGCATCGACTAAAAGACTGTATTCGAGAGCTCGGCGCATCAACTCGGAATTTTCAACCGCAGAACCATCATCAGAGAATGCAACTGCCCCAGCTTGACGCAATTCAACCATCTCCGTAAGTTCCTCGCCACGGCGTCCTTTTGTAACCGCAGCCACCGGAAACACCGACACAGGAAATTTCCTGGCTTCCTCTATAACCCAACGGACTACGCCGGCATGATCGAGGGCTGGTTCAGTGTTGGGCATGCAGGCAACAGTTGTGAATCCGCCCGCAGCCGCAGCTTCCTGACCCGATCTGATAGTCTCAGCGTCTTCAAATCCCGGTTCTCGCAGGTGGACGTGGAGATCGAAAAATCCAGGCGCCACTATTGCCCCGTCAAGATCCCAAACGGCAGCATCAGTACTGTTTCCACCAATGGTGCCAATCTTGCCGTTCTCAATGAGTATATTCCCGACATGATCGAGATTTTGATTCGGGTCTATCATACGGACGTTCTTTAAATACAATTTTTTTGGTATTAGTATCGGTTCCATTTTAGCCTCGTTAAACCACGACTTCCGGCGCCGACAAAAGCACCAGCACAGCCATCCTTATGGCTACTCCATTAGTAACCTGGTCCAGAATAACCGATATTCCGCTGTCGGCCACAGCACTTTCAATTTCGACACCGCGATTCATCGGCCCCGGGTGAAGTATGACCGGAGCCTCTGGAACGATTTCCAACCTCTTGAGAGTGATACCGAAGGTCATGTGGTACTCCCTTAAGGAAGGTAGAAATCCCGATTTCTGCCTCTCAAGCTGCAGTCTCAATATATTCAGAGCATCAGCCCACTTTATGGCTTCATCAACTTTATGCGTTACTTTAACATGCAAAGATTCCACATCCAGTGGGATGAGCGTGGGTGGTCCGCAAACCATTACTTCCGCACCTAACGCCCTCAGACCGTGAATGTTCGATTTGACCACGCGGCTGTGTGTGATATCTCCTACAATCGCAACCTTTAAACCCTTTATGTCCCCAAATTTCTGACGAAGTGTCAGTAAATCCAGGAGAGCCTGGGTAGGATGTTCGTGAGCTCCATCACCGGCGTTTATGATCACAGAATTCAATCGATCAGCCAGAAATCCCGGCACACCGGGGCACTGGTGTCTAACCACAACCACATCGATTCGCATCGCCTCGAGGTTGCGAGCAGTATCTAACAATGTTTCGCCTTTAGCCACACTGGATCCGCTCTTGCTGAAGTTCATCAGATCTGCAGACAGACGTTTCTCAGCTAACTCAAAAGAGAGCCGTGTCCGAGTGGAAGGTTCGAAAAACAGGTTAACCACGGTTACGCCTCTTAGCGTGGGGACCTTCTTGATAGGGCGATCGAGGATTTCTTTTAAATTGTCTGCTGTATCGAGAATGTAAACAATCTCTTCTGCAGCCATACCCTCCAATCCCAGAAGGTGTTTCGATGACAATACGCTACCTTTGTTTTTCTCAGGAGTCATCGTGCTGGTTCTCCTTATCAATATCCTCACGCTCCACCAGAAGAATTGCGTCTTCCCCATCACTTTCCAACATGCGAACGCGCACCTCTTCTCCCAGAGACGTGGGAATGTTTTTCCCTACAAAATCTGGCTTTAAAGGCAGCTCTCTATGGCCTCGATCTACCAGAACAACCACTTGAATACGGGCGGGACGGCCCAGATCCATCAGAGCATCCAAGGCGGCTCTAATGGTTCTTCCGGTATACATCACATCATCTACAAGAATGATGTTCTTCTCGTCGATATCGAATTCAATGTTGGTTACTTGTACCTGCGGCTGTTTAAATTTCAGTCGAAAATCATCTCTATAGAGGGTAACATCCAGCACTCCGCTCGGCACGTCTCCGCCTTCGATTTCACCAATTAATTTTTTCAGGCGATCTGCGATGAACACACCCCGGGTCTGCATTCCTACCAACGCGAGATTATGCAGCCCTTTGTTACGTTCAATAATCTCATGCGATAGACGCGTCAGTGTCCGCCGGACACCGTCTGCATCCACCAATTCTGCTTTAACTCGAAACTTCACTTCGACTCCTGTTTAAAGATAAGCCCTCCGCGCAAGGGGAGGGCTTATGAAAGATTTCATCCTTACCAACCTCGCTGGATCAGTTTAAAGGGCATTTTTAAAAGGAGGGTGATCTGAATAGATCACCCCCATAGCGTTCTTACTTAACCAGAATCATCTTCATGGCTTTTTCGAAGTCCGCAGTTTTCAGTTTGTAGAAGTATACACCTGAGGAAAGCTGCGATGCATCGAAGGTCACGTGGTGTGAACCCGGATTCATCTTACGGTCTAACAGTTTGGCAACTTCCTGACCCATGAGGTTGTACACTGTCAATTCAACGTTAGCCAATTCCGGCAATGAAAAATTGATCTCGGTAACCGGATTGAAGGGATTCGGGTAGTTCTGCTTTAAGCTATATACTAACGGAACGGCTTCAGGTTCCGGCTCAACGCCGACATAAGAACCTGGATGTGCGATCCAGTAGTCGATCACGTTGTCCAGGAACATATTGAGTTCAGCCTGTTCATCCATCATGAAGAGACAAAACGGCAGGAAGACTGCATTGTGCTGGTCAACGTCATCCCGAATACCAGCGAGCAGTGTACCTCCATCAGCGGTGAACAGACTTACAGATTCACCCGGCATCGGGAGCATAGCGTCAGTGAAGATAGGAATTCCAGCGAATCCAGTCAAGCTAAGTGTGCTGGATAGACCGACAGTCATATCGTCAGATTGCGTTTCCAGCATGTCATAGCCGAGATCGTGATTGATTGCCCCAACATGCATCCAATCTCTCAGAAAATCGCCAGTGTGGAAATCGATATACTCCCAACCAGTCCAGGTGCCGACCATCTCTTCGGACGAGAAGAGCAGGTCCTTGCCGTCGGACAAGAAACGACTGAAAGGATTATTCCAGGTTTTCTGTGGGAAGGTGTCTATCCAGTCGTATAATCCTACCCAGATACAGTGATCATAATTCGTCAACACGGTCCAATAGTCCGGAATACCGTACATATCGACGTCCCATAACTGGTAGGTTACTGCTGGGATGGCATCCAGGGCATCTGTAATCTTGCTCTCTTGATTAGGTACACCGTAGGCTTCATTGTACGGTTGATCAGCGAAGAAGAGCAGGTTCGCACCAGCGCTGTACTCCAAACCGGTTGACCAGACACCAGTAAGTTCGTTCGCAGCAGGATTCCCCAGGCCGTCAGTAGCAACAACCCTGTAATCCAAAGTTGACCAGCCCGCAGGCGTGGAAGCGAACACGTACTCGTACTGATTGTTGCCGATATCTGTCATGGTTTCGGACAAGAAAGCCTCATTATCCCAGCTCAGCTTGATTGCTGCACCGCCAATACCATCGGGATCATCGAGTTCCACAATCACTTCATGTGGGGTATCGCCATAGATACCGTAGCGGGAACCTTCCATTATCGAGATACCAGGGCCCGGATTTCCACTGCCCAGGAAATCGATAATGTTGAGTAGTACTGTTTCAGCTTCGCCTAAATCATCGGCAGCTTCGAGTACCCAGGGTAGGAAAACCATTTTGTAGTCAACATCGTAACGGATACCAGCTGATTCCTCGTCGATTTCGGTTACAAAGCAGGTCACGCCACCGTCGCGAGGATAGCAGAAATCGTTCCAGTTCGGATCGGGATGACTGCAGATGCCATCGACGGAGAATTCATCGGATATTGGATCTCCAGCAATACCGAAATGTAGCGTATCCTGTGATTCCCCCAATGCACCTCCTACGTGTGCATCCGACCAGCCATCGAGAACTTTTAAGTACTCGTACATAAAGGTGCCCGGTTCAGCCGTAAACTCTGTCCATACAGCGGGATCGAATGCTCCACCCAGGTAATCGGAACTGGTCAGGAAGAAACTGCCACCATCGTCCATAAAGTTGGCGATAGGATCAGTTGCTAAGTCAGCAGCGTTGTTAGGTAGAGAACCTGAATTGGCGGTTCCGTTGAACCAGAGTATGGTCTGGTAATTTGCGGTGCTGAAGACGTCCGTTCCGGCATAACCCATATCATTCGCATCACCAGAACCAATGTACCAGTAATCGTAGGAAAAACCGTTGTTATCGAGGGCGTCCAGGTAGAATGCGTCACTATCAGTGTCGCCGACGTCACTCACCAGCAAGATCGGCGCGCCGCTGGGTTGACGGAAAGTGAAGTTATAGCCAGCAAGACTCGGCGCGATGGAAGTGTGGTTTTGATCGTCATCCGCTTCCACACGGAAGTTTATCATGGATCCGATACCGACGGCAGGAATGTCGCCTTCGTAGACATCGCCACCCATGTCGGTCATTATGACGATGACTTCATCACCACCATCGACCGCATAGATCAACCGCGCTTCTGCTACAACTCCAGGAGAACCACCCTGAATTTGGTCGGTAATTGTCGCGGAAATTGTGTAAGGACCGGAAGCGTAGGTGTCCGGTAGATCGACAAGCCCTGTGATTTCCGGAGGCGGATCGCCGTACATGTTCACTTTAGCGCGAAGCATCCAGTCGATACCGTAAGCCCACCATCCATACTCACCCGCATACATACCGCCCGGATCAATGTAACAAAGACTGTGGTAGGGGCGATCATCGCCGGCATCACCGAGAATGGAAGGAAGATATGGTTCGGCACCGCCACCGGTTAATCTGTAACCCAGGTAGAAATTCTCGATGCCTACATCGAGATCTTCGGGCAGATATCCATAATCGGCGAAAACTATTTCTTGCCAATTACCTGAATCATCAAATTGAATCGGCATTACCGCCGGGGTTAGAAATTCTCCGATTGGGGAGGCTGCTTGACCTGGCCAACCTGATTCATCGTTGTCGTAGTAAACCGACGGGTCAAAACCATCAGCCAGATAGGTAATGAAGACGTCTGCAGCTCCACCCATTCCATTATTAAACTGAAATAGGCCTGAAAGGATCTGGCTCTCCGTAGGCGGTTCAAACCAGACGCCGCAGGTGTCACCAGGCTGTGGACGACCAGAATAATAGACGGAGTTACCGTCATCATACTGGATGATAAATTCGATCTGGGCATTTGCGGACAAAGTGAAAGCTGTCAGCATCAACGCCAGAACGATTAAACTAAGATACTCTTTTCGCATGATTCCTCCTCTTAATTATCGTTTATTTTTCTGCCACTTAGTTTATTCGTGTTGGGATTAATTCAATCAGAGTTAATTTTACTTTCAAACCTCCTTTTAGATATCGATAAGGCTCTGTATATGCTCAATTAGTTCGAAAAGGTATTGGTCAAAATCGTTTATGGAGACGTAGCTGACAGTGAATTCCATACCTTCTACAAGAGGTCTATATATATGGGTAGCCGATTCTGTATCCGGCTCGAAGGCGCCGTTTCCATTATAAGTAATCGATAGCCCCGACGCACCAGAATTATCTTCAATTCCAACTGTCGCAGAGGGGAAGAAGTTTGCCGTTCCAGGCACAATTGTTTTATATAGAAAGTCGATCCTTCCATTTGGATATAAGACCATTTCAAAGGTAAAGTATTCGTCGTGAATTGATGTATCAGCAAGAGCCACACTATCCCATTCTACGTAGAAGAGATTCGCTGCTGCATCATAATAGTAGAATACTTGACCATGACCTTCTATTGGATCAAGGTTAAAGTCATCCCAGTACGGTGCAACTAGATTATTAGGCAAGGAATCGGTTGGTATAGGAAAGTTATCCGTTACGTGGGTGCTGGTTAGGTAAGAGAAACTTGCAAAACCATTGGAAGTCAGATAGATAATACTATAAGTAGTATCTCCACTGCTATAGAAAGGGAAGTCAAATTCGATATCGAATGGTCCTTCTACCTGATCATCTTCCTGTATTCCTGTATCGATGCCCGGTAAACCTCCTCGGTCCGGGTTGATCTCTACCCATTCGTAAGATATCTCCTCATATTCTCCTAAACTTTGGATCACACTTATTGAGTTTCCCCCATATGTCCATTCATAGTCTGCTTCCCAGGGTAAATATGATGGTGGCGTAATTTCATCAGTGAGATGATGCAACGCAGCATTGGCAGGTGACAATATCCATGAATCGTCGCGTGTTAACTCTATGACCTCGCCGTTTACGAATTCACCATAAGTAGCGAGTTGTGTTTCTATAAAACTGGTATCAACGATGCTAAGTTGTGCTTCACAATTAGCAAACTCCTGCAAATAGAAGTAATTCTGCGCGTTCATCAGATGCAGTGATGCGGAGTTGAAATCGGGGTCGTGATCCACAGGGGTGTAATCCTCTCCAACCAGCGAAAATACCAGGTTCGCCATATCGATTGATTCCTGCATGAGCGACTGATATAATGTCTCATCACCCTCACCGCTGATCTCCATGAAGAGGCGCTCGATGGTCGCGGACAAACTGAGCCCCGCATAAGCATCCGCAAGGAGATCCGGTAACGAATCTGGATCTGCCAGAGTTGTAATGAAAGAGAACTGTATCTCCGCATCGACAAAATCGTTCAAGCGGACTGCGCACCAACCGAGACCGTTATACGCGGGAAGGTAAGAGGCGTTGCGTTCGTTGGCATCTCTGAATTGCTCCTGAGCGTCTTCAAAGTTGCCGGCGTTGTAGGCGTTCCAGCCGGCATCCATCAATTCTTCGATTCCTTGCCAACCTGTTCCCTGCTCATTGTTGGGAATGTTTTCACTTGAATCATCACAGCCCGAAACGAGTGCGATTGCTACGACTAAGCTAATTGTCGTACCGATGAGTTTAAGCCTTTTTGACATCATCATAAATACCTGACTTTATGCAATTTTATTTCAGGAGTACCATTTTTCTGTACAATACTCCCTCTCCAGCCTCCAGACGCAGGAAGTATACGCCACTCGATAGAACTTTGGGTTGCCATAGCAAACTATGTCTGCCTGCATCGAAAATGCCATCAGCAATTGTTCCTACACGCTGTCCAGTGAGGTTGTAAATATCAACCTTCACCCTTTGAGAGCTTGTTATTTCAAACTGTATCTGCGTGCTCGGATTAAATGGATTGGGATAATTCTGCTCCAACCCGAAACTGTAGGGAAGTTCCGGTTGCATATCATTTAGCGGGCCGGCAAATGCCTGGAATTGCCCAAATTTCCAGCTATACGTTCTCAGCACATTCTCTTCTGAATCCGGTGTGCCACCGATGTAAATCCAGCCGTCACCATCAGACCGATATACACCAACATCGTCCATGCCTGCAAGACTTGCATCGTACGGAATCTCAAGCTCGATGGGAATGGACAATCCAATCCCCGCCGAGCCTGCTGAAACCAAAGGACCAATTTGCTGGTGTGATAAATCGATTGGGGCTGATATTCCCCTTGAACCCACTTCGGAAGTCATATCACCAGGAATATCCACCACGCTTAGCAGTATATAGGCATCATCTGACATCGCCAGGGGCGGGATGTGAACGCTGGCTGATGATGATTCATTCCTAACCGTTCCCCCTACAGTACCCTCTATGAAATCCACGCTGACATTTAGGGGGTCTGATTCCTTCTCATTGCCGATTACGTCTTCACCGTAAGCGACAAATTCCAAATCGGCAGGCAGTTCAATGTTATCGAGATGATAAGCGACATGGTAGGTATAAGTATTAGCTTGCGGATTGACGTAGAATACGTCCTGATCGAGGGTTATAGTAATTTCCTCTCCGGTATTTTCTGAAATCGCGCCGGTGATATCCACAGCCGGTCCTTCGAGGTTGGTCAAACCGAGGGCTTCTACTCGATACAACTGTCCGCCATCCGGATAGAGCCTGCGATTTGCAAACGAATATATGTCGATGAACTGATCGTCAACCGGATTTTGCGTTAAGGTCAGGAAGAGGTTTTCCGGTGTAGAATAATCATCCCCGAAGGTGAAACAGGAGGGGCCATCCTCTAAATTTGAGGAACAGATCGCTATCATTCTCATTAAATTTGGATAGGTGGCCGTCCCGTCCAATACCAGACTATCGGGAAGTACAATCCTTCCTTTTTGCTTGACAGAATCTGTCGGAATTTCAATTAATACAACCTCATCCGGCTGCATTTCCGGTACGAACTCATCAGCAAATGCATAGAGGAGATAAAACTGCAATTGATTGCGATCATCCCCGTTGACCACTACCTCATCGATGGCGTTTTCGCCATTAGGGCCAGCGTTGAAGAAAGACTGATCGTCAACCTGTATTGCGCGAGCACTCCAGAATGGTTGATGAAACCTGAAAGGAGGAGTTGTAGTTGGGGTGAGATACCAGGTGTAACTTATAGGTGCGATCTCAGTATTAACTGCGGAAAATCCATATTTTCCACCATAAAATGTAGTATCCGATATGTCTATTGCGCATGCTAGTATAAAATCGGTGAAAAGCGAAGCAAACACCGGTGTATAATCCGTGGAATCATCGGATATACCTCCACCTTTCTCGTAAATCAATTGACCGAGACCAGAAGCTCCTCTATAAGTAGAAGAGGCAACCTCGGCAATACTATGCTCACCTTCCACGTCCGGGAAGTATTGTTCATACAGATACAGCACTATTAGGAAAGTATAGATTTGCTCAATGTTAGCTTTTTGGTCGCCCCAGTTGAGCATTTCGTTGATTTGTGGAAACTGGATAGTATCATCTGCCACAGAATAACCTGCGACATGCTGTGCGAAAGCCGACAATCCCTCTCGTAACCATCTGTCTTCCAGGAAGTCCTGGTTCCAATTGATCAGGTTGAACATCTGATTGCAGGCAGCCGCACCGGCTCGATTAATCCATAAATTTAACATTTGAGGATCGGTGTCAAGGTAGAACATCTCCATCTGGTTACTCTGCGCCATACCTGAAAGAGCAAATTCGTTTCTACCATCGAAATAGCCAGTCATCGGGGTATCATCTGGAGCATTTACAACCGTGGACATATCATCGATATTGAGAAAGAGTATAATAATCTTCGAATCGCCGTCAATATCGTCATCCCCAGTGGGAAGTTCTCCCCACCACTCTACCTCTGTGTCATA
>CBDUWK010000025.1:0-12395 GCA_965370905.1 uncultured bacterium
CCGACTACTTTCAGACCTGGACGGAATACGAACATATCATTGATCTTACCGGCATAGAGAGTGAAATATCTGCTATGCCATCTGAAATAACCTTACAGGTGTGGCCCAATCCGGCCAATCCGTCATTTACTATCGAATACGATCTACAGACAATGCAGATAGTTGAACTTAGTATCTTCAATCTACTGGGTCGACAACTCTGGCAATGCCAGCCCGGGATACAACTTCCCGGTAATTATCAGATATTTTTCGATGGGGCGAGTTTCCCCAGCGGGACATACATATTGACACTCCAAACAAATGAAAGGAGGTGGAATAAGAGGATCACCATATTGAAATATTCTAAAGAAAAATGTTGGATTACGCTTCGCTAATCCAACCTACAATTCTTCTTCAGATAAAATACTGCCAAACGAGGGCGTTTGGCGCCACAGAAATATCTTCTTTGCTTTCGCACTTAGAGTCTTATAACATGCGTCAGGTCACACCCCCGACAAGTCGAGGTCAAGACCTGACACAACAGGTAATTATTATTTTTACAGGTATAAGAAAAATCTCTTGACATTCATTTCTTTTTTCACTAATATGATAATAACCTGTTACTCCTTAAAAAAATAATTCAAATTAATTAGGGAGGAGAAAATGAAACGCAAAACTTTACTTTCCTTAGCGGCTGCACTATTCTTGGCAGCTTCTTTAGTTTCAGCCCAACCACCTATGGCCTGGGATCAAATCTACGGGGGATCGGATAGCGATCGCTGTTATTCGGTTCACCAAACTGCGGATGGTAATATCTACTTAAAAGGCGTTACGTGGTCATATGGTGCGGGTGATTCCGATCTGTTTCTTGTGAAAACAGATGAGTCGGGCAACGAACTCTGGTGGCAGACCTACGGTGGTGCTGGAACGGAATTTCCCGCTCATCAGATTTACCAAAATCAGGATAGCAGCATAATTGTCGGCGGCTATACTCAATCGTTTGGTGTCGTTCCAAATGACTTTTATCTGGTAAAAACCGATCTGGATGGAACAGAGCTGTGGGCTTATACCTACGGTTCGGACGAAAGTGAGACCTGCTATGGGGTGAGCCAGACCAATGACGGCGGTTATATCATGTCCGGCTGTACTTCTACTCCGAATGCCTATTATGACGTGTATCTCGTTAAGGTGAATTCAATGGGTATCGAGGAGTGGAACATGACCCATGGCTATCCGGACAAAGAAGTTTGCTATGGCGTTCGACAGACGTCTGATAGCGGCTACATTACCGCGGGTTTCACCCGGTCTCTCGGCACCTACGACGATGGCTACCTGCTAAAGACCGATTCCCTGGGGAATGTGGAATGGGATCAGCATTATGCCGGTCATTCCTGGGACTATTTCTTCACTGTCCTGGAAACGCTGGATGGCGGGTATATTGCGGCCGGGTACAGCGATGCTTACCCTGGAGGGCCCGCGCAGATGTGGGCGGTGAAAACGGATGCAGTGGGAAATCAGCTATGGAATAAATACTATGGGGAGAGTGGTGAAGATAGGTGCTATTCTCTCCAACTGTCACCAGATGGAGGTTATTTCCTCGGAGGAGGGACCGATCCGACTGTCTCCGGCGAATTTTACGATATGTGGCTAGTAAAAATTAATTCTCAAGGAGTCCTCCTTTGGGAGGAAACCTACGGCGATAATGATGCTGAAATGTGCAATGCTTTGTTGCCGACGGAAAATGGAGGGTTTCTTATGGGCGGCTATAATGTACCCTATGGCGGAGGCGACATGGATATGTATCTGGTAAGGCTGGAAGATCAGGGTGAACCGTCATTTACACTGACTTTAACACCTTACGATCCTCCTATTCAAATCCCTGCGGGCGGCGGGACTTTCCAATATGACCTTGAAATCGTTAATACCGGCACCGGTTGGTGTCTCATGGATTTCTGGATGGCCGTTACAACACCTGGTGGTTACACGTTCAACATCTTCGAGAGGGAAGGTCTGTTTTCTTATGCGGGTAATGTTATCGCTCGTTCAGGTCTAGTCCAGTATGTGCCCGGCTCTATTCTGCCCGGCACCTATACTTACAGCGCTTACGTCAAGGATAGTGAGACGTGGGAAGTGTACGCAGAGGACTCATTCGATTTTGAAAAACTACCTGGAAGTGATGCATTGAACCACAATCAAGACTGGGCTCTTTTTGGTTGGAATGATGAAATAGTATCCGTGGATTCAGCACCTGCCGAGATGCTAACCTACCCTGTCTTCCCCAATCCCTTCAATCCGACGACGAACATTAGTTTCGAGTTACGAGTTGCGAGTTCCGTGAATCTGGTCGTATATGACATTACCGGGAAAACAGTTGCTGAGCTAGCAAATGGCTGGATGAACCCGGGCAGGCACGAGGTGACCTTCGATGCTTCGGGTTTGGCTTCGGGGGTGTACGTTTACCAGCTTCAAGCTGACGATTTCAGGGCGAACGGAAAAATGGTGTTGATGAAGTAAAAAAAGAAGACAGAAGACAGAAGGGGCGCAAAATTGCGCCCTTTTGGTATTTATAATAATACTCGAAAGTAATTTTCAAATCTATATAAAACATGAGATTGCCACGTCGGTCACTTTTGGGACAGCCCCTTTTCGATTATAACCACTCGAAAAATTCACTAAAAATATATTGACGCCAATGGAATTTTTCCTTATATTCAATTATTCAATTGAATAATTGAGTGATTGATATGAACAATGGTCGGATAGTCAAAGAACAGCTATATGAGCAGTTTTCACGCATCGGGAAGGCGGTATCAAGCCCACAAAGGTTGGAGTTGCTTGATCTGCTGTGTCAGGGAGAACGACCAGTGGAGAATCTGGCGAAAGAAGCCAAACTTTCGTTTGCCAATGCCTCCCGACACCTGCAGATTCTAAGAGGTGCGCGATTAGTTACGACGAGGAAGGAAGGCACACGGATCTACTACCGGTTGGCAGACGATGAGGTTTGCTCATTTTTCAGGAGTATGCGCTCTCTGGCTGAAAGGCGGCTTTCAGAGGTGCATCAGATTATGGCAGATTACTTCGAAAATCGCCAGAGTCTGGAACCCGCGGACAGGATAAGCCTACTTGAGAGGGCTCGACAAGGCAGTGTCACGATTCTGGATGTTCGACCTCGCCTGGAGTACCAATCTTCTCACCTGCCTTACGCCGTATCCATTCCGCTTCAAGAGCTTAAATTTCGCCTCGACGAGCTTCCCATGAATCAAGAAATCGTAGCTTACTGCCGTGGTCCCTATTGTGTCTTGGCGCAGGAAGCAGTAAAATATCTACACAGCAAAGGATATAAGGCTGTCCGTCTGGAAGATGGGGTTCACGAGTGGAATGAAGCCGGATTACCAGTCGAATCAGGCACGTAAAATTAACAGGAGGTAGTGTAAAATGAGAGCAAAAATCGCATTAACAGTTATAGCGCTGGCAGGGTTTTCACAGTATGCGTTTGCATACCCGCCAGCTGTCGGGATATTAGGCAAAGCTGAAAATTGCCTCGCCTGCCATGTGAGTAACGGCCCCTGGAAAGACGATGCAATGACTATCATTGACATTGTTGACCGTGAGACGAAGGAATCGTTTAAGCAGCCTGACGGAAGTTTCCTCATTAAAGCAAAGAGGGGTGAAATAAAGACAGTTCTCACGGTTATCGGCCGCTCGAAGGGTGATACGGAAGAAGCTCCCTACAGGAACGCCTGGCTATATGTAGATCCCCAAACAATCGGCAGTGCTTCGCTATCCAAGTTCGCTCCGGGGTGGGATGTAAATCTGCCCATGGCCTGTAGAATCGTGGGTGATAAGATGAAGGGATATGAAGGCGCTAGTATTACCGTTCTGCCAATGTCCATCCGACCCACTGACGCGGCACAGGATTCGGAAATGGTTCTGCAGGTTATGCTCACCAGAGGCGAATCTGTCAAAGGCAAGCAGAAAGAGGGGTTAATCGGGAGCTACTTCGAACGTAAAGTACACCTTGTAGTGAAATAAAGGAGAGGAGTAAAATGCGAATATCCACACGGTTGGTTCTCATAATTCTGGCAGCTATCCTTTGGACTGGAAAGAGCTTTTCGGCAGATGCGGAAAAAAATCCTGGAAGCTCAGCAGCAGAATTCGAACTTCAGGATCTCGAAGGAAAAACGCATCACCTGGCGGATTATCTCGAACACGGTTCGGTAGTTCTATGGTTTACTAACCTCTGTGGAGGCTGTCAGAGAGCTCTACCTGAGATCGTAGAGGTTTTTAAAGATGCTCAGATACCCCTGCTGATGGTGAGTCTCCTGGGCGATGACCAGGAAACGCCAGAGCAAGTTAGGGAAAACTACGAACTGTCATTCCCCATCCTTCTGGATACTGAAGGAGTTGCCTGCAAGCAGTACTCGGGAAATTATATCCCGAAGACCTGCCCCGTGGAAAATTTGTTCCTGATTGATGTAGAAAGGACAATTTTATTCCGGGGGCATTACCCCGGTTTGGACAAATCTGAGCTGGAGAAGTTATTGCAGTAAAACATCCCTGCAAATTGATGATATGAGGGCGTTATAATCACAATCCTGTCAATGTCCATCAGACCCAATGACATGGCATTTGATTGCGTAATAGTCCTTCAGATTATGCCACTAAAGGCGAATCTGTCAAAGGCAAGCCGAAAGAGGGGATAACCGGGAGCTACTTCGAGAAAAAAGTTCATTTAAGAGTTGTTGATTGAAGGGGAAAGGGAAATGACAGAACAGATCGTCCATGGCATTCTGTTAGCTCTGCACAACATCGCCCTGGTGGGCTGCGCCGCGGCGCCGTTTTATAATCGCAACCTGGTTCTGATGCGCGCTCAATACGGTCCCAAACTTCACTACGAACTCGATAAAGTCGTAGAAGATACACTCCAGGGAAATGCGCCGTATTGCATGGTCTTCATCGGTGTGCTCTTTTTTACGGGCATCGCCATGCCGCTGAATTACTATATCTTCAACGGCGTCTTCAAACAACTGCACCCGGCAGCTTCGACTGCCTTAGCCCTTAAACTGGTCTGTGTCTTTGCAATGGTTGTTATAATGGGGATAATCTTCCTCAAGATCAACCCGAGGCTGCGAGAACTCTTTGCTACTTTTCAGCCAGAAGAAGCGCCAGCAGGTGATCACGAAAGCGAATTTTTTACACTGCGCGCCCGTCGGAAATCGCTCTGCGAAAAATGTTTGTGGTTTGCTGTCGGGGTGCTGGTTTTCAGCGCGTTTCTGGGCTTTGGTTCATAATAAATGGAGAATCTTTAATGATCATTACCATAATAACAAACGACCCACCATATGGTACAGAACGTTCGTACAATGCCTTGAGGTTGGCAATGTCACTTTTAAAGGATGACGAAGTCGAGTTGAACTTATTCCTGATGGCTGATGGAGTTGCCTGCGCCTTGAAGGATCAGGAAACTCCGCAGAGGTATTACAACCTGGAAAGAATGATGAAGGTAGTTGTGAATAAAGGGACCGTGAGAGCCTGCATTGGTTGTATGAAGGCGAGAGGTATCAAAGAAGAATATCTCCTGAAGGGCGTGAGCGCTGGCGATATGGCATTGCTAGCCGATTGGGTCAAGATGAGCGATAGGGTGATCAGTTTTTAAGAGCAAGAGTGTACGTATGCCATGGGATTAAAATCCCATGCCCCGCTTTTAGCTCAATTGGTTAAAACCAATAATGTGTAATCCAATGTAACAGTGATCTCCAGTCATTTTAACGACTTGACCTGAAGGCTGGGCAGATGAATTTATTCATTTGGCTCAAAAACCAACCAGAATGAGTTGTTTTTTTTGGGCTCATACTTGAATTGTAGGGCGGGGGTACTTTCCCCGCCTCTTTTTATCTGAATCGCAGATTAAGCTGATTTTTGGATTTCGCAGATTTTTAGTGCGTTGTGGAACCCACAGCAGAGTTGTGGGGCACCTGGCTATTCACCACCTCTTATCAGAAGAGAACTCCTGACTCCCCAGCTTCCTAATCCACCATTGAGGGCTCCAGATGCGGGTACCGCAGCATGGCCCACGCCATCAGGCCGACTAACAGGATGAAGTTGATTGTCGATAGTGTGTAGGTGATGCTGGGGACGGGGGAGGTACTGAGCGGAACGGTCCCGACCAGGAAGTAGAAGAAGACCCAGCAGATACCAAAACCGATGGCGAGTTTACGGTTGTCTTTGGATTCGGCTGCAAGCGCAGTGAGCAACCACATGGCGGGCAGGAAAATGTAGTCACCCCAAGCCGCCGGGCTCATTATGGAACCAAATCCGATAATCGCCAGCCAGATTTGTACACGGCTCACCCGCGACATCAGGTGGCGTGACGCAATGATAGCCAGGCCAATCAAAATCAATGTGAAAAGACTGTTGAAGCCGGATGCCACCGCCGTAGTCATACCAGGAACACCCATTTCGCCGAGCCTGACGATCTGTCCGTACGGGGAAAAGTTGTCGGCAATAAGCACGGTGCGCCATTCCGGCCAGATATCAAGGAAAGCGAAAGCGGCGAAGGATTGCATCCGCGGTAGCTGGTAGCTGATGAAAGCGGAGAAGGGTGCAATGCCAAGAATCGCCAGCGTGGTGAGGGTGAAGGCGATACCAAACAGAGCCGTCCATAGCAGCGGTTTCCACCGCTTTTCGGCCAGCAGCAGGATGAGTAGGAAGCCGGGGAAAATCTTGCCGAGGATGGCGGCGGCGAGCAGTGCACCACCGAGGGCGTTGCGCTTCTTTTCAAACGCAAGCATGCCGGCGATGGCGAGCACAACGGCGATGAAGTGGAACTGGGTGTACTGGTAGGCGAATAATGCGCAGGGCGAAACAATGACTAACGGCGCAAGCATGGCCATCCAGCGTCCGGTGGTTCCACCGACCCAATGGGCAAGTAGCAGGAAGATTGCAGCGACACCAATGAACTGCAGCGAAAACCATATGATGCGGATGGTTGGGAAATGATGGGTTATGGTGAGCAATAACTTGGGCAACAAGAGAAACTGTGGCGGATATTGATAAGCATCTTCTACGCTCATACCTTCAATCTCTGTGTACGGTTCGATGTCACGATTGAGTGCCGGATAGTGGTCGGCAAGGTAGATGTTTTGCTCGCCCCGGTCGTGTAGTTCGACTGCATAGAAGTAGGCCGTGCCGCACTCGTGCGCTGTCTCGTCGGGGGTGAGAATCCACCACGAAGTGCTCGGGTCGGTCTTGTGCGTACTGAGTCGCGCAATTTGTACTATAGTTAGCAATGCCAGCAAAGCAAACAGCGCAGCTCTAATCGGATACGCCCGTGACGATCCATCTAGCCACTCCGGCAGTATGTGCGACAGGCGAGGCGCAACGAGGGTGAAGACTGCCGCTACTCCAATTGCTCCGAAGGTGATCGGCCAGGCCGCAAGCGGCAGTTCGGGGGCCATACGGCGCACGATGGCGGCAACGAGATGGGTGGCAACTATGCCTACAGTGGCCAGAATGGTGAACCAGGTAAATAGGCGTTCAACCGGCTTTTCATGGCTTAATGATCCTTTTACAAATGTTATCATCTCTTGCCCCCTCGGCAAAATTTTCAACATTCTCCCGTTGACTGGTTGCAGCAAAGTGCCCAACGATGCAAATTAGATCACCCGATGCCGCAGCAACGACTTCACCAAGAGTGCTCCGGATATAAACTGAAATCAGTATGAAGACATATACGAAAATTGGGAGATAAAATTTGCGAGAATGAGGAGGGATGAAAGTATTTTTCTATGTGAGATATAGACTACGTTGTCATTCTGTACGTGACAGAGAATCCAGGCGTATTATTAACAAAAAGATAGATTCCTGCCTTCGCAGGAATGACATGAAGAGTCTCAAATATATTGTATATATAAGATATACAAGAGATTCTTCGCACCACCTACGGTGGGCTCAGAATGACATAATGTTTTTTTAGGACAGCCTCTTTTTATAACGATAGCTGTAACTCTATACCTTTTTCACGACCATCAAGGTTAGATCGTCCTGGGGTGTTCCGCAGTAATTTTCTACACTGGTTATAACGTCACTTAAGATGCTTTCAGCGCTTTGGGAACTGCAATCCTGCAAAATCTGAATTAAGCGCTCTTCTCCGAATTCCCGGTCATCACCATCGCAGGCTTCGGTAATTCCGTCAGAATACAGAGCGACGATTTCGCCCTGTTGTAATGTGATTTCACCGGATTGGTATTTCTCATCCGGCATTACTCCTAGTAACATCCCGCCTTGCTCTAATGTTACCAATCGATCATTGCCGCATACGATGGGATAGTTGTGCCCAGCGTTGACATAACTCATATTGCTACTGACAGGATCCAGGGAGGCGAAAAAGAAGGTGGCGAACATCTCCGGGGCGGTATTGTAGTGTAGCACTGAATTCAACTTCCCGACCAGTTCTTCAGGCGGGAGACCGGATTGGGCTAACGCTCGAAGTGAAGCCTGCAGGTTGGCCATCAATAAGGCCGCGGGCATACCCTTTCCGGAAACGTCGCCGACAGCCAGACCAAGCCGTTTATCATTCAGTTCGATAAAATCGAAGTAATCGCCCCCGACCTGTTTGGCAGGCAGAGAAGTGGCGGCAATTTCAAACCCTGATAATTTGGGGATGAACTCGGGCAGGAGTCTTTTCTGAATCGCCTTGGCGGCTTCCAATTCACCTTCGAGGCGTTCTTTTTCCTTAACTTCCTCCAGCATCCTGTTTAAGTCAGCAACCATGAGATTGAACGATCCCGCCAATTCACCTAATTCATCATGGGATTTCACCTGAATGTTGGCGTTCAAATTTCCTTCGCTGAGTTGCCGGGTCCCTGCGCGAATTTTTTGAATCGATCTGGTGATTCCACCAGCTAAGCTAAAGCCAATGAGCGCGACCAAAATCAGTATGGCGCCAAAGAAGACGGCGAGGATAATGAAAATGGTAATATAAATTCGGTTGACGAAATTCTTACTCGAAAGAAGCACTCCGAATACTGAAAAGAGTGACGTCTCAGCTACCATTATGGTATATGTCTCTTCGAATCCGGATTTCTGTTGCCATGAAAGGCTCTTCAGCAATGATGGGAAACTGATGGGAAAATCCAGAGCGGCTCTTTCGGATTCGGACACTCTGGTCCTCATGGCAGGAGATAAGGATCCTCCCAGCCCGATATTGACGCCACCGGAAGCCAGTTCTTCAACGCGCAAACCGTGTCCTGGTATAATCATCAGATCAGATCCGCAGCGACTTTTCATCTCCACCAGATCCTCGACTATGAATGGTTGGAAGAGGCCGATAATTCTGTTATCTTTTTTCATCCAGCGAGTTAAAAATGGTGTCTCCTCAAACCAACAGAAACCGGTAAATTCCTCATCTGCGAGTTTGATTACCAGACTATCAGCGCCAATCTCCGAAGGAAAGACAACTCCGGGTATTCGCAAAACAGGCAGTTTCGTCCTGATCTGCATTAACTTAGGCTCTCCAGATTCATCCGATAAAACTTCATGAAGCAGTTCGATAGTTAAGCTATCGCTGCCAGTTAAATTTGGAAGGATCGCACCACCATAACGAACACCGTGAACTTTCCCTGTTGGTGAGACGTCGGCGAAAACAGCGGATATGCCGTTCATCTTCAGATGCTCTGATATGTTATATTCGCTGGGCAGACTATATAGGAACCGTCGTTCAACTGAAAGCACACTGGAGTTCCACAACGCTGCAAGCGTATCGGTTTGCCCTGCCACCATCTCATTCATGAAGATCTGCCAGAAGGCGCCCATCATGAAGAGTACACCAAATAGTAAAATTACGATCAATAGAAAAACAGGGATGATACTGCTGAACAGATAGGAAAGCGCTAATTTGGTTTTTATTCGCAGCGAAAATTTCAACCAATTTGCGATTGGATTTAAGATGATCTTCCCGGGAAAAACTATACAGAAAGCTATTAACAGACGTCGTAATCCGGCTAAAAAATCCGGGAAGAGTGGCAGCAAATTCGATTTCAAGATCATCACAGAGTCGGCAACACGCGCTGATACACTGATGTTTCCCAGAATTAGGCTGGAACTGTCTTCCGGAGTATCTGAAATTGCGGTCGTCCCCAGCAGTAAAAAGATACCGATAATACAGGTAAGGGAGATTACTATCTTGTGACGAATCGATACTTCCACGCCACTCTCAAATTTGAAAATCCACCCGATTAAATGAAATGCGAGGAGAAATTGAAACGGCCCGCTCCATCCTGCCATGATCGCCAGTAATATCAGCCCTAAACCGACAGCGAATCGCATACTTCTGAGATTGATTTCCGATGAGAACCGATAAAACTGCAGAAGTAATGTCAAGAATATAAAATACGTCAAACCGGCTGATATCAGATAAATCCAGGATAAGCTGGGATTAATGGAGAATATTGAAATATCCAGCAGGAAGAGGAGATCCAAGGGCAGGAGGAGCAGCAATAACCAAACGAGGAACTTAAAGCGGCGCACCTCTCTGACAATATCGTCCACATATCCCCAGTGGAGATTGAGGCGTTTGAGGTAAAGCCAGGCTGCTGCAACGAGCAGAAAGGCTGCAATCCAGTTAAAGGGAAGGTCGGCAGGCAGAGAACGAACTGCCGCCAGCAACAGCAATGGCAATGCAGAAGGAATAAAGACGTTTTTTATAAAACGCATCGGTTTTACCAGATAATATGTAGTTAACTCAGTTCAGCGACGATTTTCGATAGTCTGGTAACTGTTTCCCGGGGACCTATATGGGCGATGATAGCCCGCAATTCCGGGCCGGCTATCGATCCGGTCATAGCTGCACGCAGCGGCATCCACAAGTCCTTTCCCTTAACGCCAGCCGCTTTTCCGGTTTGATTTATCAGGCTGAACATGGTATCGGTATCGGGTTCAGTCAAGGAATTCCATGCCTTTAAAATCAGGGGAAGGATGGTCTTCGCTCCTTCACTCTGCAGCCAGGGGACGGCATCTTTTTCAGTTTGGGATTTCCCTTTGCTGAAGGGCTTGAGCTTCAAGGGTAGTTCATTTAAGCTATGCAAGTTTTTCTTTACGCTATCCAAAAGCGGTTCCAGGGCATCATCGGAAAGCACCGAGAATTCCGTCTCCTGCAAGTAAGGTTTCGACAGGGCGATCAACTCCGATGCCGCGGTGGTTTTAAAGTGCTCTCCTGAAGTCCATTCCAGCTTGGCCGGATCGAAGACAGACCCCGATTTGTTCACTCTGTCGATACTGAAGGCATCGATCAGTTCATCCAGGGTGAAGATCTCCCGATCATCGCCGGGATTCCAGCCGAGCAGGGCAATGTAATTAATTAAGGCCTGTGGCAATATACCTCTTGCCAGCCAGCTTTCCACCGAACCGGCGCCTTCGCGCTTCGAGAGTTTCTGCCGATCCTGATTTAAAATCAGAGGGAGATGTGCGAATTGGGGTGGTTCGAGGCCGAGAAATTGGTACAGTAAAAGGTGTTTGGGTACGGAGATCAGCCACTCTTCACCGCGAATGACATGCGAAATGTTCATCATGCCATCGTCGACCACGTTGGCGAGATGGTAGGTGGGGAAACCGTCCGATTTAACGATTATCTGGTCGTCAACGTCCGCTAAGGGGAAGTTTACTTCACCCCAGACGACGTCGTTATGTTTTATTTCACCTTCGGCCGGGACCGCCAGGCGGATGACGTGGTTCTCCGCCTTCATGCGATCTCCGGCTGCGGACCGATCCAGATCTCGGCAATGCCGGTCATAGCCGGCCGTTTCACCCTTTCCCCGCTGGGTTTGGCGAAGCTCATTTAACCGTTCCTGGGAGCAGAAACAGGGGTAAGCATGGCCTCGTTCCAGCAATTTTTCTGCCGCTTCCTGGTAGATATGGAGACGCTGGGATTGGACGTAAGGCCCAAAATCTCCGCCGAAATCTGGGCCCTCATCGGGGATCAGGCCGCAGAGGTGCAGCGTTTCCAGCAGTTTTTGGGCTGCTTCAGGAACGTGCCTTTCACGGTCGGTGTCTTCGATACGCAGGATGAACTTGCCGCCGGTTTTACGGGCGAACAGGTAATTATAAAGTGCAGTGCGGAGACCTCCCACGTGGAGATCGCCGGTGGGGCTGGGGGCGAATCGGGCTCTGGTCATATTATGTTAACTTAAATGGAAATTTAGCTTTAATATATCTTAGACGTTGAAAGTGGTGTGAAAGATTCAGGAGAAGGAAAATATTTTCAGGAAAGGTATGTAAAGTAGTTGTGGCGAAGGCAAGCCCTCGCGCTACCCTATTTAATCATTGTCGGGGTCGGGGACGACCCCGGCCTGGTCATCCCTGCGTACGCAGGGATCCAGAGGAACTCAAATCATGATATAGATCCTTCCATTCAGGATTAA
>CBDUWK010000026.1:0-12371 GCA_965370905.1 uncultured bacterium
GATTTGAAGGTAAATATCCGCTTCGTTCTTGGGTGTCGATGCAGCGGCTGTAAGTGCGTATACGCAGAGTATGATTAACAGATATCGCTTCATATGTGGCATTTTTATCTCCGTAACATTAAACCTCTTCTGGTGAGCTACCATATTCAATTAACGGGTCAATTTTCGGTGTTAAAAGTACCTTGCCTGGCTGCAAATTCAATTGCGGTTTCGATGGCTCTTTCCATGGAACTGGAATCTGCGATCATATCGCCAGCTATATCGAATGCGGTGCCATGATCGGGCGATGTGCGGGGGAAGGGGAGCCCGCCTGTCAAATTTACGGCGCTTCCGAAACCAGCCATTTTCACAGGAATCATACCCTGATCGTGGTACAAAGCCAGGATACCATCGAAATCCTTCCAGTGCGGGAAAAGCGTGTCGGCGGGGAGAGGCCCCACTACATTGATTCCTTTGTTTTGCATCAGCTTTATAGCCGGGATAATTTCAGCTTCCTCTTCTTGACCGAAAATGCCCCCGTCTGAAGCGTGTGGATTGAGGGCCGATACCGCAACTCGCGGGTTAGAGATACCAAAATGAGAAATTAGGGTATCCCTGAACAGGACAATTTTTTCTTCAATTACCTCTTGTCGTAGGATATCGCTGACATCCTTTAAGGGTACATGTGTGGTTACCATTCCCACACGCAACTCTCCGGTGAAGAGGATCATAATCGAGCGATCAACGCCGCAGAGATGAGCGATCATTTCTGTCTGACCGGGATATTTAAAACCGGCCAGGTGAAGAGCTTCTTTAGACGATGGTGCTGTCACCAGCGCAGAAGTTGTAGCGTTCAGGCAGCTTTCAACACCCAGCTTTATACCATTACCCGAGATACGCCCTGCAGCACTGGCAACTTTTCCATATGAGGGCGTGAATCCTTCCGCACCTACGGGTTCAACTACAGGAATACCTTCATCTCCCCCCGCTTCCTCAATTGATTTCACCAACGTAAGCGAGATGGGTTCCCCGAGCATGTCGTTAACGGTACGTAATACGTTCATTGAACCAGCCAGAATTGCTCTGAAACGCATTTTCTTCTGTAGGTTCGCTATGGCTTTAAGCGTAACTTCCGGTCCGATTCCGTTGGGATCACCGCAGTTTATAAAGATGGAATGCAGCTTTCTCTCCTGATAATTATTATTTTAAATTTAATGAATCCAGTAGCAAAAGTCAATAGAAAGCATTTCCATAAAAGGAGCGGACACCAATGAACCCAGAGGTAGGAACAAAGGTTCTCAGTGAGTCGTACAGTAATTAGGTCCTCCAACTTTTAAGTCGCTTGGGGGCGGAGGGAATTCCATCGACCCTTCGCCCTCTCTCTTTTTCCCATAAATAAAAGAATTTATGAATCTGACAGAGATACCCCTGCACAGTAAGTTAGTTTTCGACGGCATACTTCTTAAGGTGTACCGTGACCAGGTAGCCATGCCGGATGGTCAGGAGAAAATCCGGGAGATGATAAAGCATCCCGGAGCAGCCGTTATCGTGCCTCATTTGGGGGACAACCGCTTTGTTCTGGTCAGGCAGTACCGCTATGCCTTAAAAAGAGAAACCCTGGAGTTTCCGGCGGGGCGTATCGATAACGGTGAAGATCCTCAAGAATGTGCACGCCGGGAATTAACTGAAGAGACGGGTTACCAGGCTGGAAAAATGGAACCACTCTTTCAGATTCATCCGGCGCCCGGATATAGCGACGAACTTCTCTGGATATTTAAAGCCTCTGATTTAGTTCCAGGATTTACTAATCCCGATCCGGATGAACTGGTAACGACTGTCGAAATGTCGCTTGATGAACTGGTGGAACTTTTCAGAAAATGTGAAATCACAGATTCAAAAACGGTTAACGCGATAATGTTTTTGAAATGTTTCTAGTAACTAAATGTAAATTTTCATGCGCGAAGGTTAGTTTAAGCAGGATTTTCCTATAATTAGGAAAATCATTACCGATATGCGATGGTGAGAATTCACTTGACAAATAGACTCTTTGTTATTATCTTATACTATTAGACGAGTGATCTGTTTATCAGGATTAACTAATTATCTTCAGGAGATAAGAACCTCCCTTGGAGGAAAAACCTCAACAAATGAATGAAGATTTCAGAGGGGATAATATACCCGGCCATCGGGCTGTATTATCCTGCGCTGGAATTTTTCGGGATTTCATGCTCTTTCCGCTTGAAGTCTGAGCGGATTAGAGCATTTTCATTTAGGCTGATATATAAAATCCGGGTGCTGAAATGGAGCAGGATGAGAGAGATGTAAACCTCACTGAGGAAGAATCTTCGGTAGATCGAGTAGAAATTCCACTCGAAGAGGGCGAGCTGTTTGAATTCGCAGGCGTTCATGACAGGAATCTAAAAGTTCTTCGAGTCTGCCTAAAAGCAAAAATAACTGCAACCAGTGAATCGGTAATCTTGAGTGGTGCTTTAAACTCGGTGGCTGAAGCCAAAGGCATTGTAGAGGAACTGCTTACCGTTCTCCGCCGGCGTGGTAAGATTACTGGTGAAGATGTTGAAACTGTGCTGAATCTCATGTCCGATAGAGAGCAGTTGGACAAGCGGGAGATTCCTTCTACATTCTCTATAATTGAGACTCCGCAAAAGCAAATCAGCTTACGCTCAGCCAATCAGGAACGATATTATAGAGCATCGCGCGAGCACGACATCGTTTTCGCCATAGGACCGGCTGGCACCGGGAAGACCTATCTTGCTGTGGCTATGGCTGTTAATGCCCTGACTGAGCACGAGGTAAAGCGGATTATTTTGGTGCGTCCTGCCGTGGAAGCAGGAGAAAACTTAGGATTTCTCCCCGGAGATATAAAAGAAAAAGTCGACCCCTACTTTCGTCCCCTTTATGACGCCCTCATGGAAATGATGCAGATCGAGCGCGTCAAGCGATATATTGAAAGGAATGTAATTGAAATTGCGCCCCTCGCTTTTATGCGTGGGAGGACGCTCTCCGATGCGTTCGTGATTCTGGATGAAGCTCAGAACACTACTGCTGATCAGATGATGATGTTTTTAACCAGGTTGGGTGCGCGATCGAAGGCTTTGATAACGGGTGATACCACCCAGATCGATCTCGTTAGAAAGGAAGACTCCGGGTTATTACAAGCTCCAAAAGTCCTGAACAGCATTCCCGGCATATCGTTCGTTCTGCTGACAGAAAAAGATGCCGTGCGGCATGAACTCGTGCACCAGATTATCACAGCTTATAACGAATACCATAATAGCACCAATACCGAGCCTTAAACCAATTTCCTCCTATGGAGACCGTAAATATCGAACAATTACTCTTGTCTAATTTCTGCACCTTTGTCGCTCTATAGATTTAGTGTTTTATGATCGATCTAACGAAAAACCATAGTTGTATGGTTGTTGAGGTATACTCGGAACATCCGGATGGTTCGCTTTTCCTGACTTCGCTGAAAGAGCTTGCCCTTAACATTTTAGCTGAAGAAGGCTGGTCATTTAATCTATCGGTAATTTTAGTGGATGATGAAGAGCTGCGGCGACTCAATAGACTATTCCTGAGCTCCGATAGTTATACCGATGTCATTGCTTTTCAGTCTGATGAAGATGAAGAATTTCGGCAAGAGATATACATTAGTTTTGACCAGGCCCATCATCAAGCTACGGAAGCAGGAGAAACAATACAAAAATCACTGCATCGATTATTAGTACATGGGATTCTCCATCTTGGCGGTTGGGGTGATGCTACAGTTGCTGAAAAACAAAAAATGCTTGATTATGGAGAACGCTATGTTCTCGGGGATCGATCTTAACGCGAAAAAATTTATATTCTAAATTTTGAATTGGAGGGAATAGTCACAGTATCGTGAATGAGAGTTTAAACGCAGGATTTATCCTGTTGGGGTTGGGAGTTGGTTTAGTTTTGTCTGCATTTTTCTCTTCGGCAGAAACGGCATTTTTCTCCCTTACTCAAAGCGTAATTTCCGAACTTAAAAAAGCAAAAGACATCCGCTCCAGAAGGATTGTACATCTGATGGATCAACCTAAGGAGCTCCTGATCACCATTCTCTCCGGCAATGCTCTGGTGAATTTCAGCATTGCGGTTTTAGCCACCCACCTTGCGCTTCACCTGATAGAACTCACCGGTTTCCCCACTACGTTAGGGTTGGCTATCGAAGTGCTGATAGTCACCGGACTGATACTGATATTCGGCGAAATCACGCCCAAAATCATGGCCTTGAAGTATGCCAGAACGTGGGCATTATGGACCGCGCTTCCCATCGATATTGTCAGGCGGATTCTGTTGCCACTCACGAAGTCTCTTGGTTGGATCTCAAGTGGATTATCGCGCGCCCTCGGTGTGGAAAGACAGCGGTTATCGATTTCTGAAGATGAAATTAGGACTTTGGTGGAAGTGGTAGAAGAACGTGGTGAACTCGAAGAAGATGAGAAAGATATGATCCAGGGGATCTTCGAGATATCTGAGACTACGGTCAAGGAGATTATGATCCCCAGAGTTGATATGGTGTGTTTGCCCGTAACTGCTTCAATTCAGGATCTCATTCGTATGGTCAAGGAAAAGGGCCATTCACGCTTGCCGATATACAATGAAAATCTGGACAATATTGCGGGATTGATACACGCAAAAGACCTGCTTCCTCATCTCGAAAATGGAGATCGCCGCATCGATATATCCGGTCTGATAAGGGACACCTATTTCGTCCCTGAAGGCAAAAAGATCGATGACCTGCTGCGTCAGTTCCAGCGGGAAAAATCACACATGGCTATTGTGGTGGATGAGTACGGTGGTACTGCAGGCTTGGTAACGCTGGAGGACGTCCTGGAGGAAATAGTTGGCGAGATTCAGGACGAATACGATCATGAAACTCCACTTACAGAGAGAATCGATGAGAACACCATAATGGTCGATGCCCGCATTAACATCGGTGAGCTGAACGAGTTTCTCGAAGACGACACCATCCCGGAAAATGAAGACTACGAAACTCTCGGTGGTTTTATCTTCTCGCAGATTGGCGATCTGCCCAATCCGCAGGAAACTATCGATTATGGAAATCTACGCTTTACTGTCGAAGAGATATCCGGGAATCGTATCGGCAAGATCCGCATAGATAAATCTCCTATGCGGGGAGCAGAATCATCTGAGTAGCGTGCTTGTCTGCACGTCTGAATCTTGTTTGTAAAAACATGAATGCTCCGTCCAAGTTAAAGCAATTTACGAGGAATACCTGGGCACGGATAGCCGCATATTTCATACTCAAGCGGCTGAGACCCACCTCGGATTCCCCTCTGGATTTTAGCCGGTTGACAGATCAGCCGGAAGACTGGTTGTTGATAATGCCGGTCGAAGCGAACGCCTTTGATACTGCCATGAAAAATTGCAAGGAATTCCTTGCAAAGGCAGATGGCGTTCGGATGCACCTCCTCGTCCCGCTTGAATTTCAGCATTGGGAAAAGACTTCCCCCGTCCTGAAGGTGCATCCCTATGAGAGGCAGGATTTATTTCTGGGTCGCTTCCCGAAACAGAACTTGCTGCGAAGAATAGTGAAATTGAAACCCGCAGTAGCACTTGATCTCTCACCTTATCCTACCCCCCTTTCACTTACCGCATCGGGTTTATGCGGTGCGCGTGTGCGCGGAGCATTGTCGCGTAAGTATGGGGATGGGATCTTCAATTTTCTCATAAAGTCCGGAGCCAGGAATCTCGAGGATCAGTATCGCGCCCTCTTTGCGTACTTATCTTGAAGATCACCCTGCATGGCACTTGATCCCCAACAACTTGAAAGACGTTTTCTCCCTTTTGTCGAGAAACCGGACCGCTATGTCGGTTATGAATCGGGTCTCCCCAGTCTCGACCCCGATCCCATTCTGCGCGTCGCCCTGGCATTCCCGGATTTATACGAATTGGGGATGTCGTATTTAGGCCTGCGAATTCTCCTCCATATTGCCAACTCCGTTGATGGTGTTGCCTGTGAACGAGTATTCATGCCCTGGTTCGACGCGGTGGAACGGCTGCGTTCCGAAAACCTGCCGCTTTTTACCCTCGAAACGAAAACGCCCTTGAACGAACTCGATCTGCTCGGAATCAACCTTCAGTACGAACTCCATACCACAAATATCCTGGCTCTACTTGATCTCGGACGTATCCCGATACGCGCCTCTAACCGAGCAGAGAGAGATCCCATAATCATCGGAGGAGGACCTCTCGCGCTCAGCCCGGAACCGTATGCACCATTCTTTGACGCTATAGCGATAGGCGACGGTGAGTATATTTTCCCAGAGATTCTAAAAGTCCTGAAAGAGGGGAAAAACAACCGCATTTCCCGTCAAAAACAGATCCGCGCTCTGGGAGAAATTAACAGTATATATTTACCGGAATATTATCGACCGGTTTATGCTAAATCTGGTTCATACGAAGGTATAGAGCGCCAGGATTCAGGTTTGCCATTGACCATAAAACCGCGTATAACGTCGGCTTTGCTACCGCAATTTTACCCCGAAGAACCTATTGTCCCGGTACTTGAAGCAACGCATAACAGGTTTATCCTGGAGATCTCTCGAGGCTGTACTCGGGGCTGTCGCTTCTGCGGTCCCGGAATGGTAAATCGGCCTGCCCGCGAAAGACCGGTAGCCGATCTGATTGAAGCAGCACGGCAGGGCTTGGTAGCGACTGGATATTCCGAGTTATCATTGTTATCTCTTTCAACTGCGGATTACTGCAATCTTGATGAGCTGCTAATTGGATTGGAACCGGTTTTAAACGAGAGGCGAGCGGCGCTCTCTTTCCCTTCACTCCGCCCAGATATGTTCACGGAGAAAATGGCAGATCACGCCAGTTCACACTCTCGCACAGGTTTAACTTTCGCTCCCGAAGCTGCCACGTTACGCCTGCGTGCTGTGATAAATAAGGATACCAGTGATGAAGCACTCTTGAATGCAGTGAAACTTGCTTTTGAACGCGGCTGGAAGGTGGTGAAACTTTATTTTATGGTCGGTTTGCCCACCGAAACAGATAAGGACGTCGAAGCCATTGTCAATCTTGTCATGAAGGTATGTCAAATTGGTAATCGGTATGGCGGGAAAAGAGTTAACGTTTCCATATCCCCATTCTCGCCCAAACCTCATACACCTGTTGAGAGGGAAGCTCAAGCTTCATCCGAGGAATTACGGCGTAGATTTACTATCCTGAAGCATGGTTTCAGGAAACAGAGAATGGTAAACCTGGATCTGCGATCGCCGGAGATTTCTCTGGTAGAATCCGTAATCGTCCGGGGAGACAGACGCTGCGCAGACGTAATCGAAGAAAGTTATAGAGCGGGAGGATTGTTCGACGCTTGGAGCGACGGTTTTTCATGGAAAAGATGGCATGATGCGTTGGTGCGAAATAAGATGGATACTACTGAACTTACGGGCGTAATAGATGCTGATCGACCCCTGCCCTGGGATCATATCGACGTTGGAATAATGCCGGAATTCATCAAATCTGAGAAGCATGCGATGGCGCGCGGTGATTTTACACCGGATTGCCGTCAGGCTGGCTGCCAGTTCTGTGGACTGCATGAAGTCATAGATACCCCATGTCCCGAGATCCCTGAATTACCGGTCGTAATTCCTCCAAAGAAGATTTTATCGGAGGTTGGGCTTGAAAAATTCCATCGCTATCGTCTAGTTTATAACCGGGGAAAGGATTTAAGATTTTCTGGTCATTTGAGCGTTGTCGGAACGCTCGAACGCGCGCTGCGAAAACTCAACGTGCCGCTTGAATATACTAAGGGCTTCAATCCACGCCTCAAGCTTTCCACTTCACCTCCACTTGGGTTTGGTATGACTTCAGATTGTGAACTTGTGGACTTTGGTATAGCAAAAGCCTGGTCTTCGGAGATGAATGAATTGTTGCAGAAATCACTGCCCACGGGTATTAGTTCTTTTGAGGTTTTGGATCGACCTCAAAATCAAGCCAACGTCGGCGCCTTAAACGTGTTCCTATATATTTGTAGGCCATTATATGAAAAACTTTCACCCTCTATCACCGACAGAGTGGAGGAATTGCATGCTGTTGAGTCGATACCGATACTTCGTGTCGGACCACAACGAGCCCAAACCTTTGATGCCAGGCCTAAGATTTGGAAACTGGCGCTTGAAAAAGATGCCATTCACGTCGGTGTGAAGTCCTCCTCAGGCCCTACCCCCAGGGTAGGGGAGATAATAAAACTGATTATGGAACCAGGGGATGAGGATATAGATATATCCCCCGCAGATATAATTGCTGCCTGGGATATAAATCGTATAGGTATGTGGTGGGAATTGGATGATGTTTTTAAATCACCTGTCCCCCAACTGGAAGAGAAATCACAAAATTAAGCGAACCAAGCTGAAATGAACGTAAAAAAAGAGATAATTATCAACTCTACTCCTACAGAGTCCCGAATCGCCATGCTCGAAGATGGAAATCTCGTGGAACTGTTTGTAGAACGCCCTAAACATGAACGTACCCTGGGAAATATTTATAAAGGAGTAGTACGGAAGGTTGTACCCGGCATGCAAGCCGCATTCGTCAACATTGGGGACAGTACCGACTCATTCCTGCATTTTTCCGATGTCGCCGAAGTGGGCAGTACCGGTGGGCCAATCCCGATACCTATTGTGGAAATGGTTGTGAAAGATGGGGACAAAGGTCAGCATACCGTACGGGGTCCACTAAAAAACAACCAGGAAATCATCGTCCAGGTTATTAAAGAACCTATCGGGACAAAGGGACCACGGGTTACTTCTCAGGTATCCCTGGCAGGCCGCTATCTCGTCCTGATACCGGGTCAAAAGGAATCCGGCATCTCGAGGCGGATTACCAACTTCCAGGAAAGAAGACGGCTGCGCAGCATTGCCCGTAATTTGAAACCGGAAGGATTCGGTTTAATTGTCAGAACTGTGGCAGAGGGCCATCAGATTGACGAACTGAAAGGTGATCTTAAGTCGTTGCTTGAACAATGGAAATCCGTTGAGAAGCTGATATACCAGGAGTCTGCCCCAAGCTTGATATATCAAGATCTCAGCATGGCTTTCAGCGTAGTCCGCGACCTCTGCACACCCGATATCGCTGCTCTGGTGCTCGATTCGAAACCACTTCACTCCGAAATCAAGCGATACTTAAAAGACGTCTCGCCGCAAATTGTTGATAACCTGCACTTCTACAGAGGGAAGACGCCGGTCTTTGATTATTATAAAATCGAACAGAAGATTGAAAATATAATCTCCAGAAGAGTCCACCTCGAAGGTGGAGGTTCGATTATCATAGATCATACTGAAGCTATGGCGGTCATCGATGTAAATTCCGGTCGCTTCATGGGCAAGAAAGATCATGAAGAGAATTCTCTGAAAATAAATCTAAGAGCTGCCCGCGAAGTGGCGCGGCAATTGCGGCTTAGGGACATCGGTGGTTTGATCGTCATTGATTTCATCGATCTGGAAGACATGAAAAACCGCCGTAAAGTTTATGATGAAATGAAAAAAGAGCTCCGGCATGATCGAGCTAAAACCGATCTCTTGCCTCTGAGTGAATTTGGGATCATGGAAATGACACGCCAGCGGCTACGACCTGCACTGCTCTATACGTTCAATGAACCGTGTATAACCTGCCGAGGGACCGGTATGGTGCCTTCTATCGAGACCATTATCACCCGCCTCGAGAGGTGGATCAGCCGTTTTCGAGCCGGGACCAGGGAACCGAGGGTGCAGCTCACAGTTCATCCTGAAGTTGCCATCGCACTTCGCTCAGGAGGGAAAACTCGCCTGCGTCAGCTCATGATGAAACATCTCGTGTACATCAAACTAAAGGAAGATTCCGGACTCCGCCAGGATGAGTTTATCGGCTACTCCTACCGGAATAAAAAGGATGTCACCGCCGAATTTGAGGTGTGAAAAATAGATCTGAAATAGCATTGGAGCATACCGACTAACGAATCCTTGGTAACAGACTCTCTATATAAGAAAAAAAACGGTCCCGGAGGGACCGTTTTTACATGAATTTATTTTAGCTCAAGCAGAACGACTCAAACTCCGCCTTTGACGATCAGGATCAAGGGGAATTGTCTCCAGAGAGCTATCTATCTTCATCTGATGCTCGCCTCTGACTATCTCAAGAATGATGTTGGTCTCTGGAGATAGCGAAGTTACCCTGCTGCGGAAATCCGAAATACACTTTATGGTTTGGTCATTGAGCTTTACTACAATATCTCCTACATGAATACCGGCAAGCTCAGCCGGGCTCCCTGGAATCACGTCTGAAATAACTACTCCTTTGCCCTTCCAATCATGTATTAAAGCCAGTACCAGCAATTTCGGACAAACGGGATCTGATTTAATTCCGAACCAGCCGCGGACAATTTTACCCTCACTGATTAACCTGTCAGCCACTTGAACAATGGTTGACGAAGGGATTATAGTCCAGGCAGATTCCATGTCTTCCATGTGTCCTTCCGCGATCCCCAACAACTGCCCGTGCGAGTTCAATATAGGTGTCCCGCTTTGAACTTCAGGCCAACTGAGATGGATGGATAGGAGTTTGTTGTCCAGGAAATCACCACCACCTATCCAGGTATGATTGACGATACCCCAACCGCAAGCTAATCCCTGCGAATAATATGTGTTCCCAATAATGATTCCGAGACAACCGGAGTTCGAGTTACTACCCGCTAATGGTAGCGAAGCAATGCCGGTTGTGTCAATCTTCAAAATGGCAACATTGGTCTCAAAATCCCGTCCGATGAGGGTCGCTTCAAACTGCTCATTATTCTGAGTGATTACCCTATATTCACCACCAGTACCTATTAGCGCGTCTGTCGTGACTATGATTCCGTCTGAATTGTAGACGAATCCCGAACCGAATCGGTGATGACATTCGCCATGGCCTTCTCCCTCATCCTGAGAATCCATAGTCTCAACGTCGATTACTACTATGGCATTTCCATATTTCATACCAATTCCCTGGATAGCGCTATCCAACGATACAAGCAAATTCGTATCGTCCTTTACACCGCATCCTTGCAGACAAATTGTTGCCGCGAAGAGGCTTACCACAGCTACGAGTGTACTGATCATCAGTTTTTTGGAATGCATGGTCATAGTCATAGTTTAGTTGTCGGTTGAGATTTTCTATAATCCTTGCCCTCAATAGTACTGAGGCTGATCACTTCATAGTGGAAGGATTTATTCCTATCGCCAAATCTATAGGAAGTAACCTCGCCTTGCTGATGGCTTAGCATTAATTCTCCCACTGTGAGCTGGCTGAAGGCCTGGGGAGCTTTGGGTTTTGAAAAGAAGTGTGTATTCGATAGCACAACGACGCAGACCACACCAAAAGCAACGGCGATACGAACCGGATTCTTTGGAAAAACACTCCTGAGTTCTTGTGCCAGATAATCATAAATGTCACGAAGGATGTGAGTGTGACGCCGCTTTCCAGGTACCGGATTACGTCGCATTTCTGCGGCGATGGCTTCATCGAAAGAACTCCAGTCCAATTCAGATGGTGGGTTGATGACTTCCTTTCCCAAAGTGCAGATTTCTGCCCAGTCTTCTGTCCTGAGCCTGCATTCTTCACACGCATTAAGATGCTGTTTGACTGAGACAAAGAAATGCCTGGAGAGGCTGCCATCGAGGTAGTCCGGGATGAGCTTTTCAACTTTTGTACATTTCATCAGTTTTCCCCCATTCTCATTTAAATCTATGTTTAACCGCATAAGTTATCTTGGCATACTTTATACCATCAGGAGGGACTTCCCGGTCTTCCCATCTTTACCATATCAAGAAATACGGAATTCATACATTTATGTTTGTATTAATATAGATACGTGAAATAAATAACTTGTGTTGGAAAAAATTTATTAAAATAGGGAACCATCCAAAATCACTTCCCCGGACGAAAATACTCCGGATATTTTTCTTGCACTGTTAAACGGATCTTTTTGCGGGCTTCGTGAAGGTACCAACGAAGAGTGGCTTGAGGACAATTGAGGATCTTCGCTGCTGCCGCGGAAGATTCTCCCTGAAGATCACAGAGCGTGAAAGCGATCTTCTGCTTTGGGTTCAGGTCTTCTACAATCTTTGCAAACAGTTCTCGCCGCTCGTGTTTCTCAATGACACCCTCGATATCCCCCACATCCCTATGATCGGCGTATTGTGCGAAACTCTCCTCAGAGTCGATCGATTCTTGATGGGACCGTTTCTTATTAGCACGCAAAAAATCTATTGAGGCGTTCACCGTTAAACGATATAGCCAGGTAAAAAAAATTTTTTTAACGTCGAATCTTCCCAGAGAACGGTAAATCTTTATAAAAACCTCTT
>CBDUWK010000027.1:0-12322 GCA_965370905.1 uncultured bacterium
CGGAGTCAACCAGTTCCCTAAGTGATAGAATGGCCGGGCGAGGGTATAGTAAAGGGGTGGTTGCACGTACTCGAATTCCGCGTCGTCGAAGCCATCCTGAACCGATTTCGTTTGCACGGGAAGACGTCCGCGTTCGGCTACGTATTTTACGTAGTTGAAGTGGGCCAGTTCGTCGTTGTAATAGGGGATAATGCTTGGTCGATCGGTCAGGGGAGTAGAAAAAATCAGGAACAGGCGCGCCAGGAGAGCAATCGAGAGAATCAACCAGAACGTTTTCTTCATCTTCCCCACCCCAAACCTCTTAATATAGGTTTAACAAATCTGCGCAACTTAGCCAGCGGCCGAGTCCGATAATAATTCTTAAGAAATTGGTGTTCGAATACAGCCTGGAAGGCGATTAATTCATCGCGCTTCAGCATGTCTGTTTCAATTAAAGGTCTATGGAGCACTTCGGGATCCGATTGGAAAAGGGCATCGCCTTGTGCATATTCCGGATCGAGGTAGCCCTCCTCCTTGCATAGATCATAAAGCTCAGTTCCGGGAAATGGGGTAGCTATGAAAATACCGATACCGTCGAGATCGAGGGATAAAGCATATTCGCGCGTCCGGCGCATGGATTCAGGGGTTTCGCCGGGCATTCCCAATATAAAGTATCCGTTGACACCTATCCCGACCTCCCTGCACCACTGCCGCACCTGTCTTCCCTCCTCCGGATGGAGGTCCTTCTTCATAACCTTGCGGAGGATATTCTCATCTCCGGATTCGAAGGCGAGGTTGACGGAACGGCACCCGGACCGTTTCATTATCTGCAGCAATTCCCGGTCGAGGCTCTTGATAGAAACTCCATTGGGTGTGATCCACTGCAATTTGGGAAATTTCCGGGCGATACCTTCGAAAAGTTCAACTGCCCTCTCGCGATCTGCGGTTAGATTGTCGTCTTCGAAGGCGATAACGTTTACTCTATAATTCGCAATGAGCTCTTCAATTTCAGCTAAAACGTTTTCAGGCGAACGCCGGCGGTAACTGCGCCCCGCCACACGAAAAGCCGAACAAAAGGTACAGCGATAGGGACATCCCCGGGAGGTTATCACGGATGCCACCCGCATACCGGGTCTTATCCACCTGCCTCCGCTACGTTTCAGATATTCCTCGAAGGGGACTAGATCCCGAGCTGGAAAGGGAATTTCGTCGAGATCGGTAATATGGTGCGTTTGCGGTTGGATGCAGATATTGCCTTCACGCTTAAAGGCTACTCCATTAAGATCATCTGAAATGCTGCCGTTGGTGTTATAACTTTTAATGAAATCCGGTAGGCTGTCTTCTGCCTCTCCTAAAATCACTGCGTCAAATCCGTTGTGCAGGAGAGTTTCAGGATCCACGGTAGCGTGCATTCCACCGGCGATAACAGGTGTATCCTGACAAGCCTGATGGATTGCACTGCGTATTTCAAGTGATGATTTAAATCGAGAGGTAAATGGTACGGATATTCCAACGTAATCAGGTTTATATTCTTCTACTTTAATCACGATTTCAGGGACGCTCAAACCTATCGCGTACAAGGACTCACCAGCGGCTCTGCGGGCAGGTCCGAGGCAGGCATCGAGAATGATGGCTTCTTCTCCTGAGCTCCGAAGCGAGGCGGCTAAGTAACCCAAACCCAACGGAAAGGGTATTGGTTCATTGGGGTTATCTGATTTCAGGGGGGGGTTGATTAGAAGTATTCTCAAGGGATGAACAGAAGTTGTGATTGCTATAAATCAATAGTGAGAGTATCCCTGAAATAGCCCAGCGATCCGAAGTTCTCTTTGAACTTCAAGAGACCGCGGTTGGGTTCCATATCGAGGGTTGAGGTGCCGAAATCGAGGTGGCGGAAGCCATGCCTGTAAGCCCACTGCATGGCGCTGTATACGATCAAAGGTACGGGTCTATATTCCTGATATTCCCAATCGTGACAGACGTAAAATATCAGTAAAACGCGGGCATTACAGATAAAGTTCAGCATCCCTGCTACCGGAATTGACTTGTATCTGACCAGTGTAAGGGAAAGCTGATCCGATACCAGATCACGCAAGTGTTTTAATTCATCCAGAGTATGCGTCGGAGTTACGCCTAATCTCGCTCGGTTGTCCAGAAGAAGAGGATAGAAGGTTTCCAGGTTACTATCGGACAACTCCATGTCCTCTTCTACTTGCAGGTCGGATTTCAAAGCTTTGCGAACGGCTGTGCGCGTCTTGTTGCAGAGGGTCTTGAAAATGTCCCCGTCAGGATAGTAGAGCGGGATTGCTTGCGTGATTTCGCGCTTCAAGTATTTAAATCCGTTCTTTATCAGATGAAAGGTGATAATATCTCCGGGCCAGGTGGAATAAATGGATGGCGGTTGTGTCAGGGTTAGATTTTCAAATCCCTCGCGACGGCAGTAGCGAATGAGTGTGTGCACCAAGTGCTCAGCCGTATGGAATGACAAACCAGGCGGATATATGAGCCCTCCGTAGGAGGCGCCGGGATAGGATACCAACGCCCTTTTCCCGTCAATTTCTCTGACAGCGCAGGTCAATAACACCCGGGGCTCTTCTCCAACCCAGAATATAAGATGATGGTTTTCGAACCTTTCCGGGGGATGATAGCTGAGAAAGGAAAGATTCTGGAAAATAGTGGCGTTTTCAGCGCCTTTTAGAGCTTTTTGCCAGGCAATTTGATCACTGCCAGGGTTAAATTGCGTAATCCTGAACGGATTCCTTCCCTTCTTTCCGGGGAGAGTTAAGGCAATATCAGGGCTCAACAAATTCTCCTAAATAGTTCAGATTTATACTTCATTCTGTCCAATCCACTTTAATGAACGTAATTATTCAGCAATTATTTCCAAGAGCGCTTCGACTGCAAGATGGTAGCCTGAAGATCCCAGGCCCGCAATTCTTCCTTTACAAGCGGGTGTAATGAAGGAATGATGACGGAAGGACTCTCTGGCTTCTGGAAGGGAGAGGTGCACTTCTATAACAGGTAACTCCACAGCCTTAATAGCGTCAAACAGGGCAACTGAAGTATGAGTATATGCCCCCGGATTGAAAACTACCGCGTCCACTTTCCCTCTGGCTTTGTGAAGACGGTCGATAAGCTCCCCCTCTGCATTGGATTGAAAAGCTTCGAATTTCACCTCGGGGAATTTGTTCTGCAGACTGGTATAAATATCCTCGAGCGTTTCGTGACCGTAAATTTCAGGCTCCCTGCTACCCAGCAGATTGAGGCTGGGGCCATTGAGGATCAATATCTTTGGCATTGAATATCTCCGGTTATTAGAAACGAATAGAAAGTGCTATGAAAACATTTTCTCGTGTAGACGTGAGAGCGATTGCTTTAATTGTTCAATCTCTACTTTATCAGAAATCAGCGGCTTTCCAATCCCTTCGAGTAAAATAAAGTGCGGTACTCCACCCTTGACTTTCTTATCTTTAGCAATAATGTCGAGAACTTCAGGAACTTTAAATTCCATTGCCGGGATGTCGGTCAGGAACAAATCGAGAAGTCTTAATATCTCACTGTGTTCAGCTTGATCTAATACTCCTGCAGATACGGAAAGATCCAGAGCAGCATGCATCCCCCAGTAGATTGCTTCACCATGCTTTAGGTGCTGGTAATTTCCCTTTGCTTCCAGTGCATGACCGATTGTGTGACCAAAGTTCAGGATGCGTCTGAGATTGCTCTCACGCTCGTCTTGCATCACAATATTCGATTTAAATCGTACACAAGCCTCTACTATTTGTGACCAGAGATCAGGGTCGCCATCAAAGAGAGGTTTGTACCCGCCTTTTTTCAGTTTATCATAGAGAACCGGATCGCCGATCAGCGCGGTTTTAACTACTTCTGCAAAACCGGAACGAAGCTCTCTTGGATCGAGAGTGCTTAAGAAATCAACGTCAGCGAGAACGAACTGAGGCTGATGGAAAGCACCAACCAGGTTTTTCCCTTCGGGCAGATCTACCCCCGTTTTGCCGCCAACAGAAGCATCCACCATGGCTAATAACGTCGTAGGGATCTGCACAAAAGCAATTCCGCGCATATAGCAAGCAGCGGCAAACCCGGTGATATCGCCAACAACTCCACCACCACACGCGACCAACGTATCCCCGCGCTCCGCGCCCATCCGGAGCAACATCTGGCAGATACGTTCCACCGTAATCATGCTTTTCTGATCTTCACCGGGAGGAAGGATTATCAGATCGGTGGCCGATTCCGTGCACAATCCTCCCAAGTCCTCACCCCAGGCGTCAGCGACATTTCTGTCAGTCACCCAAAAAGCACGGCCTTTACCGTAATTCTCGAAAAGCTGCCAGAAACGACTTCGCACACCTGAGCCAATAATAACGGGATAAGGTTTATCAGGCAGCGCAACCTGGACTGTTATCTCTTTTTTGACTGACTTAGCCACTATGTGATATTTTAATTCAAATTATGAGAACTGCAGAAGAATTTTAAGAGCATCAGGCTTAGCAGCGTGTTCAAAGGCTGATTCAGCCTCCTCGAAAGGATAGACCTTCGTTATCAAGTCTTCAACCGGTATTAATTTCTGTTCGAGCATTTTAAGCGCCGGTTCGAAAGGTCCGCAGCGCGAGCCGACAATAGTAATCTCATCTATGACCAGTGGAGTAGCCTCGAAAGTTAGCGATTCGGCGTAGGTGCTCTTCATTATCAATGTTCCGCGAGGTTTAAGTGAAGCAACGGCAGAGTCAAAACCTTCAGGTGAACCGGAAGCTTCGATGACAAAGTCAAATGCAGTGTCCGGATATTCCGACTTACGGAAAGTCTTCAATCCCCACTTCTTAAGTATGTCCAGCTTATAATCCGATCCGCCCACGATTATTGGATCACAGCCGTGAAGCTGAATCACACGCGCTGCCAATGTGCCAAGTTTACCATCACCAATAATCAGCACACTATCATCAGGCTGTATTTTCACCTGTTCAAGTATTTCCAGCGCGGCTGCAAGAGGTTCGGTAAATACTGCGTTTCGGTTATTTACTTCATCGGGAACCTGATGGAGATTCCTGCTGGGAAGCGAAAGATATTCGGCAAAAGCGCCATCACGTCCAGCTATCCCCAGCACCGTTCTCTGTTGACAGTGTTTTTCCACCCCGGCTAGGCATAAGGAGCATGATCCACAGCCACAGTTTATCTCACCAACGACGCGCTTACCAATGAGTTTATGCTCCGCCTCCGAAGCGGAGGCAGAAACTTCAACGACCTCACCAACAAATTCATGTCCGGGAATGCCCTGGAAGTTCATGTATCCCTTCGTCAGTTCCTGGTCAGTGTGACAGATGCCAGCCACCAATACCCTTATTAATGCTTCACCGTCCGATAAACCCGGAGTTGGGACTTCACAAAGTCGAGGGCTCGCTGAATTACTTTTCCTTACACTTCCAGAATGATCTATCACCAGCGCTTTCATACAGCGCAATCAACACTTTGAATTATGGATTCACCCTCCATCTCGGGAGGTATTTCCAAATTGAGAATGCTCAATATCGTCGGTGCAATATCACACAAGGCAGCGTGCGGTTTTAACTTAATCCGGTGATGCTTGTCCAATACAAAGCAAGCAACGGGATTGGTAGTGTGTGCAGTATGTGGTCCGCCATCTTTCGGATCGATCATCATTTCGCAGTTACCGTGATCCGAAGTAAGGATGACCGCATAATCATGCGCCAGCGCAGCCCGGTAAACCTGCCAAAAGCCTTCGTCTACAGTTTCCATAGCTTTGACTGCAGCCTCGAGAACTCCGGTATGGCCGACCATGTCGGGATTGGCGAAATTCAGAACGATAAGGTTATACTTTTCGCTGGCGATGGCTTCGGTAGTACGGCGCGCCACTTCGGGGGCACTCATCTCCGGCTGAAGATCATAAGTGGCCACTTTAGGCGAAGGGATCAGAATCCGGTCTTCCCCCTCGAAGACATGCTCTTCTCCACCATTGAAGAAAAAGGTTACATGAGCGTACTTTTCGGTTTCCGCGATCCGCAACTGTTTCAATCCTGCGGTGGAAATCACTTCACCCAAAATTTGATTCAGTTCTTGATGAGGAAATAAGATAGGAAACTTAAAATCCTGCTGGTAGCGGGTCATGGTGACATAGTGCAAGTTCAATACCTTGACCGGAAAGTGCGAGAATGCAGTTTCTGTCAGAGCACGGGTGATTTCCCGAGCGCGGTCAGCACGGAAATTGAAGAATAGAACCGCGTCTCCATCCTTAATCTGCGCGACAGGCTGACCATTTTCCATGATAATGGATGGCTCGATGAACTCATCGGTAATTTCACGTTCATAGCTGACCTGCACGGCTTCAACCGGATCACTGAAACGATGCCCTTCCCCATTTACAAAAGCGTTATAAGCTCTCTGGACGCGCTCCCAGCGATTATCGCGATCCATAGCATAATAGCGCCCCATCACGGTAGCGATTTTGCCCAGGCCTGTCCTCCCGCAGAATTCCTTCAGTTTACGGACATACTCAACACCGGCGTGCGGCGGGGTGTCACGACCGTCCATAAGACAATGAATCGCGAGTTGCGATACATCCTTCTTTCTCGCTTCTGTGACCAAGGCTTCGAGGTGATCTATAGAGGAATGTACACCACCATCACTCACCAAACCTACCAGGTGGAGAGTGGCGCCATTATCATTGACATACTGAAAAGTCTCATTTAAAGTTGGATTATTGCCTAATTCACCTTTTTCGATGGCGAGATCTATACGAGTGATGTCTTGATAGACGATCCGCCCGGCTCCTAAATTCTGGTGACCGACCTCGGAATTACCCATCTGCCCAACTGGCAGCCCTACTGCGCGTCCGGACGCTTCCAACTGGCATAATGAATTTGACTCGAATATACTGTCCAAGTGTGGCGTTTTCGCCAGTTTGAAAGCGTTGGAATCGTCGTTGTCGTTTTGTGATAAGCCAAATCCATCCAAAACGATCAAGATAACTCTATCTCGTTGCAGTTTCAAATTTGCCTACTAAAGTTAGCTCCGGTGGACCTATCAAGAACTTTCATCAATCCTTCTGTCCTTGTTGGATTTATAGATCAGATGCAACCCCATGATTATCAATATAACAGGCCATAACTTTCTAACCCAGACTATAATATCAAACCAGCAAAACGGAGCAAAGAGAAAAAGGAAGCCGACAGCTATTAAAACCAGACCGGGAAACAACCCACCTTTTCGCTTAGGATCGATGATGAAATGAATAAGAAAAGCGACGCCGATACAGAGGATAATTACAGGCCAGAGTTCCCACCAGGGAATCCAGATTACATGATTTGCTTTAAGGTAAAAGAGGAGCCCCAAAAGGAATAACAAAGTTCCAGGAAAAACAGCTCCATGATCGTGCTTCAAAAGACCTGCCACGAAGAGGGCAATTCCAATAATCATCAACACAGAAGTCCAGTCAAGTTCGATGGAGTGCCAATGATTTAACAGGAGTGCCGCACCGATAATCAGGATAACCCAACCGAAAACATAGGGACCTTTGTTATAAGCCACAATTACCTCAGGTAATGGGTTCTTCAGGTACTACGAAAATCAGTATGATGTAAACTAATAATGCTGTACCGAACGAAGCGAAAGCAAAAAGCACCCAGATGATACGCACTATCGTGGGGTCGAGGTTAAAGTAGTTACCCAATCCTCCACAAAGTCCGGAGATTACCCGGAAAGTTCGTGATCTATATAGACGGGTTGTATGTGTTTTCGGTTCCGCATCAGCCGGTTTAGCCTCGGATTCAGGTGCTTCGGAATCCGGTGCGGGGGTATTCTGTCCCGATCTGGAGAGTACCAACCCGATGAGGATACCGAGTCCGATTATCACAAAAATGCCCGGAAAGGCGAAATGATAAATCCCAAAGGGAAAGTAACAGGCATAGTTACCGACCGAGGACCAGAAGAGAATAACGCCAAGAATTACTAATATTATTCCCAGTGCCAGTCCTACTCCAGACTTACGTGAAGGGAAGGAAACATCCGGATCAATTCTCTGTGGAATAATTATCCAACAGATGATATATGCCAGCAAACCCGCTCCGCCCATTAAAGTGAACAACACCCAGAGTACTCGCATTATTATGACGTCTATGTTGAAGTATTCCGCCAGTCCGCCGCAGACGCCACCCAGAACTTTCTGATGGATAGATCGATGGAGCTTGCGAAATGGAGTTTGATCTTTCCCTGACTTTGATTGATTTTCGGTCATTGATTTGGTCCTTATTCTCTCTTTACTGACAGAATTTTGTATTCCAGTATTCCCGCCGGAACCTGGATTGACACAGTATCACCAGCCTTTTTACCGATTAATGCCTTCCCAACCGGCGAGACTACTGAAATGCGCTGTTTATCGATGTCAGCTTCTTCTACGGAGACCAACGTGTACGTGACCGTCTTATCCCTTTTAAGGTCTAACAGTTCGACGGTGGCTAAAAGTGTGATCTCATCCGGATCTATACCCTTAGGATCGAAAATCTGAGCACGTGAAAGAGTATCCTGGACACGAGCTATGCGCCTCTGCAAGTGGTCCATTTCTTCTTTGGCTGCGTCGTATTCAGCATTTTCGGATAAATCGCCGTACTCGCGTGCGGAAGCCAATTTGCTGGAGAGACGCGGTTGTTCTACCTCAATCAGGTACTTCAATTCACTTTTGATCTTTTCTATTCCCTCGCGGGACATGTAAATAAATCTACTCATTTTGTTCCGTGATAGTTAACGGATGCCATATAGGTTTTTTTATGGTTGATAATTCATAATAATTCCTTCTCGGGTAATACCTCCGTTCGTCGGATTGCTTCGACTGGCGGTAAAATTCCTTAAGCCCTTTTAGCAGTCCTCGTGCGGTTGATTCTAAAAAGCGATCATATCGCAACAAGATCTCCTCTTCAGGGTGCATAATGAAAGCGCATTCGATCAAGACTGCCAACAGCTCGGTGGGACGAGCCAGTGCGAGGTTTTTGTAATAAAACCCATGATCGTCTAACTTTGTTGCGCTTAAAAGGTTTTCGTGCAGAATACGGGCCAGTTTACGACTCTGAGAGTGATAGTAATAAACCGCGCTGCCGCGATTAAGAAAAGGATTTTTTCCATCAGCGAGGGCATTATTATGGATGGAAAGAAGCACCTCAGCATCTTCTGCAAGAGCATAATCGACGCGCTCATATATACCTACCGATTCGTCAGCCTGACGCGTGAGAATAACCCGAGCGCCCTCTTTCTCCAGGAGTTTTTTCAATTTCAATGCAATCTGAAGATTTACGTCCTTTTCCAACAGGCGAGTCGGTCCGATGGCACCGAGACTCGTGCCACCGTGCCCGGGATCAAGAGCGATTGTGCGACCCTTCAGATACTTTCGCTCGATGGCAGGCGGGTGACGGAGCTTTACGACCAGATTGTTTTCTTCATAAATCGCGTTATAACCCCAGAGATCACCAGTGTTAAGGACAATTTCAAATCGAAGTAGATCATCCTGAACTTGTTGCCAACGAATTTCGCTAACTAATGAATCCGGGGTGCGGTATACAATCTGATCGACTTTCGCAACCGCGCCAAAGAGATCCAGAGCGATTAAACCCGATTCAGGTTTGTCGTCGAGCCAGAAAAGCAGCGGTTCGGTAAGTGGGATTTCTACGCTCGTCCAGAGGGAATCAGATGTTACTGTGACAGAATTAACCACTGAATAGGGATTGTCATTTCTAGTGGTATCTATGGTAACGAAACGATCCTCGATCCAGCCATGAAGTCCCTCACAGAGTTTTATTCGGTAATATGGGAAAGCTAACGAATCCGCCACAGCTACGCATCCCTGCGGGGGAAAAATCCAGTAGGCCTGGCTGGGCGCATTACGCATCACGGCATGATCGCTTGTGACGGTCAACCTGGCAGGGAGTTGATGATACTTTTCCTGAATCACAGAATCTGCTATAACCAGCGGCAGGAATTCTGGAAAGATAAAAGGTATTGTTTCGGTTTGTATCTCTCCATCCGCGGCGATAGCTTTAAAGTTAAAATTCATATCTTCTATATTCAAGGGGAAATAAGCCAAAAATGCACCGTTTCCCCACACTTTGGCAGGCGTATCGCCTACAAATACCTTAGCATCAACAGGTTGAACCGATCCAAAAGCAAAAGTCGAATCTACACGGGAAATAACAAAAGTGGAATCGTCCTCAGCAATGCGAGGATAAACTACGTCCAGGATTAGCGGCTCTACAGGCTTCCGGGCGACTTCATATCGGAAGCCTCCGCACCCCATAATAAGAATAGATACCAGAGCAAGCAGGATCGTATGCTGGTAAACTCTTTTCATCCTTCTATCCGCTATGCCTTTCATATAAAATCCGTAACCCCTCCAGCACTAAAAAAGGTTCCACTGCATCAATTATTCCCGTATGCCTCGCTATCAGCGGTGATAATCCTCCAGTAGCTATGATCTTGCCAGTTTGACCAAGCTCTTTCCAGATGCGAAGACAGAGACCTTCCATTTTGTCTACGGCACCGTAAAGTAAGCCAGCCTGAATGGAAGATTCAGTGGTATTTCCGATTACTTTTGGGGGAAACACCAACTGCACCTTAGTTAATCTCGCCGCTCGCTGGTGGAGAATCTTTTGGGCCAGCTCTATACCAGGCGTTATTACTCCACCCAGATATTCCCCCTCATCGTTGACAATATCAAAGGTGGTGGCCGTACCGAAATCAACTACTATCAGGGGTCCACCGTACTTCTCATACCCGGCAACTGCGTTACAGATCCTATCAGAACCCACAGCAGTGGGATCGCGGTAGTGGATTTTTAGACTTGGAGTAGTATCGGCGCGCACTTCGTAAGGGATAATATCGAAGTTGTGAGACGCCATATCGGTAAAAACTGAAGTTAGATCAGGAACAACCGATCCAATAGCGACGCCAGAAATACGATCGGTTTTAATATCTTTGGATTGACAGAGGGAATTAATTACAATCCAGGCTTCGTCAGCAGTCCGTGAGACCGAGGTTGTCAAGCGCCAATTGTGGATCAGCTCTCGGCCATCAAATAAGCCCAAAACTACATGGGTATTGCCAACGTCGATGGCCAATAACAGGTTAGAATTACTGTTACTATCGCGGCTCATTATCAATTCACCTTTTGGATGCTATCAGAGGAAGTGATATATTGAATTTCCCCTTGAGCTGTTCTTAACCCAAGTTCTCCATACTTGCCCAAACCTACAAATAAGCCTTCGAAAATCCTTTCACCGGACGATATCTGCAATTTTTCATCAAAAGCCCAGGCTGAAGACAGCCATACTTTTTGAATGCGCTGCGGGTCAACCGGTTTTAGCAATGGGATCATCTCTTCAAGCGAAAGGATAACTGCCTCCAGTGCCGTATCAGGTGCGAAGCGTTCACCGGTAATTTCACGCAGAGAGATTGCTTCCCCACGCAGGTGTGGCGGATAGTCCCCCTCATCCTGCAATAAGTTTATTCCTATTCCAATTGCGATGGCCGGATTTTCATTGTTGTTGCCAACCCTCTCAGCGATAATCCCACCTAGCTTACGGCTTCCCCACATTAGGTCATTAGGCCACTTTAAAAGGATTGTTGCAAGAGTTTGTTCGTCGCCAAGAAGTTTAAAAAGTGCATTATGAACCACGATTCCCGCCCATAAGGAAGTCCAGGTCCACAAATCTTCCGGTCCAGTAGGTTGCACCAAAACCGACATCCAGAGACCTTTGCCTGCGGGTGAATACCAGGCTCGTTGATGGCGTCCTCTACCGAGCGTCTGCTCGTTGGCCACCACGATCAAACCTTCCCGATCTCCCTCATCATATCTTTCTCGTAGAACAGTTTGTGTGGAGGCAATGGAGTCCAATTTAAAGATATTTTTACCGAAAATTGTCCTATCCATCTAATTAGTTTTCCCGGAATATTCACCCCAGCACGCTCTCAAGGTATCACTGATTTCTCCCAGGGTGGCATAATTTTCAACCGCCTCTATGATCAACGGCATCAAGTTATCCTCGCTATTTGCAGCGTTCATAAGCTTGTTCAGAATGTCGTTAACCAGGGTTTGAGAACGATCTGAACGGATTTTCTTAAGCCGTTTTGCCTGCATCTTTGCCAGGGACGGATCAATCTTTAAAACGTCCCGCAGCGGTTCTATTTCAGTCTTAAAAGCGTTCACACCCACAACCAGCTGGTCATTATTCTCTATGGCTTTTTGGGTCCGGTATGCACTGGCAGCAATCTCCTGTTTGAAAAAGCCCTCTTCAATAGCTTGTACAGCACCACCCATCTCGTCAATTTTAAG
>CBDUWK010000028.1:0-12275 GCA_965370905.1 uncultured bacterium
CCCGGCAATAGGATTGTTATATAATGCCACGCAATAGTAGCCCTGATCGCGTAATATCTCGGTCAGCGATAGCAGGTCGTCGGGCATAACCGCTTTTCCATCGTTGCCATGCTGCGGCGGATACTTACCGGTAAAGATGCTGATATGACCGGGGGGGGTCCAGTTTGCGGCGCTAAAGGCATTCGTGAAGTTCAATCCTTCTCCAGCGATTCTATCAATATTGGGTGTGGTCTCAAATTCGTAGCCGTTACAGGATAAATGATCGCCGCGCGTAGTGTCAAGCACCAGCAGACAGAGGTGAGGAACCTCGCCGTCGTACTTGAGGCTACTCTGGTGTAAATTCGCGGTATGCACCATAGTAGAAATCAGATAAACTCCGTTTGCCAATAGGGTTAAAACGACACTGATCCAGAAGGTGCGTTTGGGTACTGTTGTTGGTTTCTTAATGGCTCCAAAGGCTAAAATGGTGGCTACGATTCCGGTTATTGCAGCAACGATTATGAGCGTCCAGTACCCTTTCCCCGCATAGAAATCCTCGATAACTAAAACTGTCAGAGCGGCACATCCGACTGTCCATGTGAACAAAAAATATAAAAAGTATATTCTGCCCCTATCTGAAAGGTATTTTTTTGACGGGGTGATAAAATGCAGGCAGAGTTGGAAAAGATTTAATCCGATAAAAATGGAAGCACTGTAAATGAGCCAGGTCTCGAAGAGAAGCAGAGGACTCAGCCAGAAGGGGCCACAAGTGAGGATGATAAAGATGAACTCTATGGTACTGATTACACTGCCTGCCAGTATTGCAGCAAATAGCAGGGTTAGCATTCGAGAAAATCTCCTGGTTACTGAAGTTAATCAATTATATAAACTAGATTACTGAATGTAACCCAGCGCTTTTAAGTTTCTTATCGCTTCATCGCTCAGTTCTATTTTTTCTTCTGCGGAAACTTTGATTTTCGTTACCCATCTGCAAAGGTCAGCAACTAGACTGTCAGTAACGACTCGTTTATCAGTAGAAATACTGAAGAGTTCCTCAGGATCCTGATTCAGGTCGAATAAAAGGGTATCAGCCGGAAAGCTATCGATAAACCAAGGATCGTCGTTTAACATTATCTTGTAGGGTCCACTGAAAAGACAACCCCGGTATCCCAATGATGTCATCTTTTCGGTGATCGGTCGTAAGTACTCACTTAAAATTCTACGCTCTCGCAACTCAGTACAATTCAAAACATCAACACCTGCTACATCATCAGTAATACAGTCCTCATATCCCATAATATTCAAGGCTGTGGGAAACACGTCTACGTTGGACACATAATCCTCGATGATGCTTGGCTGAATAGAATCGGGATATCGGATTATAAAGGGAATTCTTAATACCTGATTGAAAAGAATCGATGGATGACCAGCGGTGAAATGCTCACCTAAGAATTCACCATGATCTGAAGTTACAATTAAGAGTGTATAGTCCAGCAATCCACTCGCACGCATCCCTTGGCTGAAGAATCCGAACTGCTGATCTACATAGGCGATCTCACTATCGTAAACGGCGCGAAGATATTGATAGCTCTGATCATTAAATGCAGTGAAATAGGTACTGTCGTAACTGACTTTTCTGCGGTTATTGCATAACTGCTGGACTTGTACCAAGTTGGGAATTTCATCGATTATCAAGGATTCCGTAATCTCCGAGAAAAATGGTTCATGTATTAAATACTCCATATGTGGTTCGAAAATATTGATATAGAGGAAAAGATGACCACCTCTTTGAGAAAACCATTTAAACGTCTCTAAAGCCATCGAAAAAGTAGATCTCGCCCCATCGTCATTATAAACAAACTTGTCATATAATCTCTTCCAAGATGGATAAACCCAAGAATTGATATATACTCCTGTGTCCCTATCAAATCCTTGCGTTATATTAGCTGATTTTCCGGCTATTTTATTATTGTAAAAGGCTATGCCGTAATAACCCTTCTGATTCAATATCTCAGATAGTGACAGAAGTGTATCCGGCATAAATGGTTGACCGTCATTGGCATGCTGAGAAGGGTATTTCCCTGTGAAAATACAAATATGGCCAGGGGGCGTCCAGTTAGATGCGCTGTAAGCATTTGAGGCTAATAATCCTTCTTTAGCAACCTGGTCAAAATTTGGTGTGGTTTCAAAGGGATACCCATAGCATGAAAAATGATCGCCACGCGCAGTATCCAGGACTATGAGGCACAGATTAGGAATAGTTCCCTGGTATTCAATGGATCTTTGATTTATAATTGAGGTAAAATGCCAATTGGATATCAGGTATGTCCCACTTGTGGTAATAATTAAAACCAATAACGCCAAAATCGCTGCCCCGGAAATAACTGACCAGCGTTTGGAAATAACCCAAAACGTCAGGATTGAGAAAGATCCAATAATCAGAGCGATAACTGAAAAATTTCGGAGATTAGTACCGGTCTCCATATCCTTGTAGATTAATCCTGCGATACATATACTTCCAAGTAACCAGAACAGAATTAGATGTAAGTAAAACTGTCTGATCGGCTTAGTGGTAAATTTATTTCGGGGTGTTATAATACAGATAAGCTGGTTAACAAGCAAAGAACCAATAAGTATAACTACTGCGTAGATTACCAGGGTTTTGAAATAGATCGTGGGGCTGATCCAGAATGGTCCGCAGGTAAGTATGATAACGATGAACTCTATCGTAGCGAGTGCACCACCTGCCAGTATTGCAGCAAATAGCAGGGTTAGCATAGAAAAACCTTTCTTGTTGGGTCTATCCCGATGATATGTTTCGGGCTACTGTCCCTCTTCAATTTGTTGTAATTCTCCTGATGGCATCTCAATCGTAAACTGGAAAGGTTTGTGGTTACTCGAACTGCCCCATGTTTGCAATCCTTTACGATCTTGCACCATCACTTTCCAATAATATGTTGCCCCTTCGTCAAGAGGTTCCACCAAAGTCAGGCTCGTTGGAATGATACCAGTGAAAGTCGCAGCGTCCTGTGTGAAATACTCATCTCGAGCCAGATAGAGCTTATAACGTACTTCATCGTCAGGATCATTATCTACAGCCGTTTCCCAGGTGAATTCAAATCGGAGAGGCAGCTCGGTCTGTCCATTCTCCGGGTAAAGCAGATTAAATTCCTGTGGGGGATGGTTTGGAACCACTACCTGAAAATTACCTGTATCACTCGAAGCCTGAAGACCTGTATTATCCACGGCGACAACTTGCCAGGTATAGTTCCTGTCACCTGCTAAGCCTTCCAAAGTATAAGTTGTACCATTTTCAACCTTGTACGTACTTCTATCCCCGCTATCATCTTCAAGCCACCAGGAAACCTCATAGCAGATCTCAGCACCAAAGTCGGGATCTGAGGACGTAGTCCAGGTCAATTCCACAGGTGTTGTAGAAAGGAATTCCGCACCAATTTCGGGAGTTAAGAGCTCGGGTGTATTCGGTTTGTCTTCAACGGTGTTGACCAGGATCTGAACTGTTTCGCTCCATTCCGATATCGCACCATCATCATCACGAGCGTGGATTCGGTAGAACCATGGCTGGTTATCTGTGAGGTTGGAAACGGTCACACTCGTTACCCCGGCCATAACCTGGACCTGTCTCACCCCATCGATGAAATCACCATCCTGATCGAATTGAATTAAGTAGGACAGTTTTTCGGCCGGATCACTGTGATCAACATCATCAGCTGGACCCCAGCTGATTACAGGTGATGAGCTGGTGACTGTTATATTGTCCGGAGTTATCGGCATGGTTACCGGGCCAGGGGGATCATTAACCTTATTAAAGAAGAATGATCCCGCCTCCACAGACCAGTCTGAGGTTATTCCGTGATTGTCTTCGGCTCTAACTCGGAATATATATTCAACATTATCAGTTAGAAGTGAAAACTGCTCAATCTCTTCCAATATAACACCAGTATCAGTTGTGGGGTCCTCGATTAATGCAGTGGCGAAATTCTCTCTGCCTATCTGCAGATAGTAGGTTATCAGGTCGTCAGGATTTGGATCGCTTGAGGGATTCCAAGAGATCGTATCTTCCGGGTGGAGTTCTTCACCTGCAAGAGGTCCGGAAAGCACAGGAACGGTCGGTGTAGTATTCACATAGAAGTTCCCGATCTGATCGGATACCGTGATCCTGCCGGTATTATCGATTGCTTCTACTTTCCAGTAGTAAGTGAACTTGTTATATAAGGGTCTCAGTGCTTTGATGAAGGTGTTTTCCGTTTCCAGCTTCAGTGTTGTAGCTGGGGTGAAATCAGGATTCCGGCTGTATGATAATCTGTACTTCACACTCGATAAAGGATCAGGATCAGAGGTTTCTTCCCAAGAAAAAACGGGCTGTAAGGGGTAAACTTCAACGCCAACCTCGGGATCCAGCAAACCAAAAGGCAGCGGCGGCTCTTCGATCAGGTTCACCCAGAATTGACCTGTTTCAGTCCATTCGCCGGGTTCATATGCATCGTATGCCTGGGCACGCCAATAGTATTCTGCGTCGTCCGCCAGATCAGTTGGAGGCGCCCACCTTACTCGACTCCCGCGAACCTGAGCTTCCTTTTCTATCGCCAGGACGCCTTTAAATTCAGGATCATGACACAACTGCAACTCATAGCTGATCTCATCTCTTTCAGCATCTGTTGAAGCTCTTAAAATTATCTGCGGTCTTATATTAGCGAGGATAACGCCATACCCCGGGAAGATAGGTTGTGGTAGAGTTGGGGTACTGTTCATTCGCATGGTCAGTTCAGCCCAATCGCTCCACTTACTGCCGCAAAAGATACGCAGGCGCAGACCATAGGTAGCATCATCCTCCAGCGTCACCCCGCGAAGCACCGCCTGTGATTTTGAACCTATAAGTTCAGCGCTATCCCAATAGGGAGGTGCTGCAAACGGAACGCCTGCGGAAAGTTGGATTTGATACTTCTGCTGCTCATATCCCAGAATATCTTTATGTACCCAGGCAACTTTGGGCATATGGTTGACGACATGCATCGTATCTGTTTCTTCCGGCAACTGGATGGACAAGATATAGCTTTTGTGTGCGTCCACCGGGCGTGAGATTTCGAATCCTTCCACTCCTTCAACACTAAAGAAAAGAGTTTCACCCAGCCTTCCTTTTATCTGCTTATCGCGGGGAATAGTGGCCGATCCCACTTTCCCTTTAATTCGAAAGATGCCGGTGGAAGGTCCTGTCTCCCATGCCAGCGCGGTTATACCTTTAGGGTTACTCACGCTGGAACGGAGGCGCACCGGGATCCAATCAGCATGATAGGGATTGTTGTCCTGCGCATGAGCTTCCAGATAAATTGGAGCTCCCTCGCAGAGCGGATGCGGCCAATCCAGGGAGAAAGCATCATCGCCGAAGATATCGAAAAAGGTTATGTCCCGGGGTGCGTTGGGAAGTTCGGCGGGCGGCGATTCCAATACGGGATCGCAAATGGCGACTTGCTGCGAAGGATCATCGTAAGAGTCGAAGATCCGCGATTCCAGATCACTTTTTGAGGGTGGACCGAAATAGTTACCTCTTAAATCCAGATCTTCTTCGAGGGCATTAATATATACATCGTAACCCTCACCTGCGATAAAACAGTTTTCCTGAAAAATCGTCTCAATTTTTGCGGTCAGATAAATACTATTTGCCTGGTGTTCCGCGCGGTTGGAAAGCAGGACATTATTGCGTACCCGCGAGGTGGCCTGGGTAACAGTATTTGAACAGTACAATCCTCCACCATGTACACCGGCAAAGTTGTTTTCTATTATATTTCCGATAATCTGTGGCGAACTAAAGGAGAAATAGATGCCTCCGCCGTGTTCACCAGCTTTATTGGCCTGAAATATATTATTAACAACGACTGCATTTGAGTAAAAGAAACAAGCCAATCCTCCGCCTGCTTCAGCCGCTTCATTTTCTTCAAATAGACAGTTTTTAACGTAAGGTGATGCGAATTCGTGACAATAGATGCCACCACCCTGGGAACTCAGGTTGTACCTGATTATAAGATCACAGAGATATGGCGAAGATTTTCGGCAATGTATTGCCCCGCCCTGAAATTCTTTAGGCGTTCCGGGGTATGGTTGACCACCGTACTCTACTATACAATGTACTAAACGGGACCCCTTGACATAATCTCCTGCATCGTTATATGAAAGCGTTGTATCTACCGTTACGAAACGGAGATTGCCCCAGTCTCCGGGCGAGGGATTCTCGCTGGCACTGGAGAAAAGAATAGGATTATCTGGTCTACCTAACGCATTGATACCGCCCTCAATTACGAGGCTGGCTCCATTGTTGAACAAAACTTGCGTTCCGGGATCGATAGAAAGTATAATCCCGCCAGGAATTACGAAGTCTCCATCAATCACGTGAGGTCCGTCGGCTGGTTTCCACACGGCATTCGCCTCCAACGATCCGTTTTCACACCAAGCGTTGGTATGGAAACAAAAGGTAACCAGTAGCGCCAGTGTGAAGCAAGCGATAACGGCAAATTTAGCGGCTTTACGATCGACAGGTGAAGCAATATCGGATACAGCGATCGTCGGTTTATCTCTTCTTAATAACATTTCTCCCCCAATAACCGAGACGCTTCATGAAGTGATAACTTGCGGTGGTTGAGTTCGGTAATTTTCTAATTTATGTTCTTTATCACAAAAATAATAGTAAATTATGATGATTTTTTCAAGGTATTTCAAAGGTGATTTGCCCCCTCACATTGATTTTTTTGTAGGTACATGACAATTCCAAACAGGAAAGGGATCACCAGCCAAAGGGCGGATGATCCCTACATTTATAAGGTTCGAAGTAAGATGTCCGACTACTTCAATAAGAGCATTTTCATGATACTCTGTGTATTATTGCCCTGCAATCGACAGAAATATATTCCCGACGGCATAGGTGCTCCCAAGTCAAGGTATTTTAACTTTTCTTGGGGGGGTATGGAAGGAAGCTGGGTGAGATTTTCAGTGGGAAATATCGGCGGATTCGGGGATAAGTGTTAGAGGAAATTTCAGCCAATCTGCCGTGAATTAGAGGATATTCTTATTTCAACCATAATACTTTCGTAATTGAGTTTCCATAGGCGCTGTTCCCCCGCAGGAAATAAATTCCTGAGGCGCCGATCCAACGTGAGATGGATAACCGGTAAGACCCCGCTTCAGAATAGTAACGGTGCTGACCCGGAATAGTTCGACCCATGACGTCAATCAGATCGAATTTCACTTCGCCAGGACCGGGGATGGTGAAATTTACACGTATCGAACCGTTGGATGGCTTCGGAAATACATCGTCAATATGGAAACTTAATTCCTGTGGGGGTTTCTCACCTCCTTCGGTTGGAAGGATTGCATCCCACATTACTAAAGCGGCATCCGTATTATCTTGCAAATCGTCCAAATCCTGACCGCCCAAAACGGCAAAAGCAACTACCACGCTGTCTTCGACTGAAAGAGAGAAAGGACCTGCCGCGAGCAAAGTAGCCTGATCTCCAGGGTTAACGCTGGCAGTTTGCACGAATCCAGCGGACATAAATTGATATTTTTGCGCTTCTGTAGGCGGGTAGGAAATGTTGCTGTCGATTCTGTCGATTACGCGATAGGAGGCAGGATCATGCGAGAGCAGACTGGTACCATAGTACCTCGGATTTGGCGCCAAAGGCTGTTGATTGAAGATATAACCCAGCGCGCGCACTTCATCCCAATCTGCTTCGTTCTGATACAAATATATAACATCCCAATCCATATACAGCCCAACATAAAGATCGCTCATGGTGCTTCCCGATACGTTCATTAAAGAAAAGGAAAGAATCACAAAATCGTCATTAGGGGAATCGCTCCAGGCGTAACTGCGCTGAGTTACCTTCAATCCAACCTGCTCTTCAGCAGGCGGACGCGTATCCTGATAAACTGCCAAGCCTTCCTGATCAGCTTGACTGCCGGGGAAAACGTCAACGTCTCCGTTTTCAACCGGTTCAAAGTCAAATCGGAACAGTGGGTAATCGCCTCCAAAAATCCCATCACTGACCTTATCCTCCGATATGCCGGCGATTAATGAACCGTGGTAGAGCGCGTTCGTCCCCTGCGGCGGAACCCGAAATCCCGATCCTACGCTCTCGTTGCGCATGATGTTGTAGTATCCAAATACACCGAAATCGGTAATCGTGAAGACCACGTTACCGGTATCGTGATTTGCGAACGAAGGCCCGATCCACAGTGGCGCTGAAAGTGAGGCCGTATAAAACGCTTCGGATTCTATATTGAAAATCATCTGGACTTCGGTATTGGTCGGAGCCCACGACTGCACATAAATAGAAAATGGATTTGAGGAATTATTTACGACTTCTCCGGAGTTTATGGCAGCGACAGTCCAGAAGTTCTGGGTGACCGAAATAGCGCTGGAACTACTACTCAGGGTAACCGTAACGTCTGAGGTGTTAGATCCGTTATTCTCTAATGAAAGCAGCAGCTCGGCGGATTCTCCCGGTTCCAACTTTCCATCGAAATCACCGTCGGTTTCGTTGAATGAAAGGTCAACTATCTGCAACCCCGGGGCAGTTTCAGCCACGGCGCGATAGGCGTTTACCCTGCCGGTACCCATCATGCCGTCATATAACGGGTTTTTCCCGGAGACGTCATCCGTGGTGTACAATATCTGAGCGTAGATTTGATCCGCATTCCAGGTAGGATGATACGATTTGACCAGCGCGGCGACGCCAGCCACAATGGGCGTGGACATGGAAGTGCCACTGGCATGACCGTATCCGTGTCCATTATTTGGCGTAGGAACGAGAGATAATATGGCTTCTCCGGGAGCGCATAACGACACCCAGGAACCGTGATTGGAAGATAGAGCCAGCACATCGTTGGCATTCGTATTCGCCACTGCCATCACGCCATCGTAGGCTGCGGGATAATGCTCATTAGTATCCCCGCTATTTCCGGCTGCCGCGATTATCAGAGATCCCTGCACACGAGCATCGTTTATCACATCTTCTTCAAGTGGATTTGATCCTGCTCCTCCCCAGGAAAGACTGATTATATCAGCGCCGTTGTGGGCAGCATAGAGTATGCCCTCGATGCCCCAATATATGTATCCTCCCAGGCCGGTTCTGACAGGCATTAGCTTGCAAGATGGCGCTGTGCCCACCACACCACGTCCATTATTCATCAAAGCAGCTACCAGACCGGCGGTGTGGGTACCATGGAAATCCGGGTATAGTTCGCCGCTGGGGGTTTCGGGTCCAGGATCGTTATCTTCATCTTCAAAATCCCAACCCCGGACATCGTCTATGAAGCCGTTGCCATCATCATCTATGCCATTGGCGGAGTTATCCCCCGGATTAGTCCAAATGTTACCGGCGAGATCGGGATGCTCCCAATCAGTACCATTATCGACTACGGCAATGACAATGTTGGGATCTCCCTGCACCACATCCCAAGCTGCCGGGGAGCTTATAAGCGGATGAAAATACTGCTCGGAATAGAAGGGATCGCCAGGCACGTTATCAATCCCTCGGGACGATCCATCGCCCTTGAATGTGGCAACACTACGGACGGGTTTTTCTACAGCATAGATGGTTCCAGGAAGCATGCGTAATGCTGATAGAAGAGGGGATTTGTCAGCGATACTATTAAATTCCAGGCGGAATATGCGTTGCAAACCGATTGGATCCGAGCTCATTTCAAATCCAACCAAGGGTTTAAGCACTTCAATTTCAAAGTTTTCCAGGCAGGCATCGAGTTCTGGTGCTTCGGTGTTCCACCTTCCCTCAACTTTTGACGGATTCAACCTTTCGTTCCATTTAAGAAAAACTGAATGGGAAGCGTCGACAGATGAAGTGATGACCATAATTAAGACCAGCAACAGGCCGGAAAAACGCACATTCCGCATGGCTATTACTCCTTCTTCTCAAAGGTGTTCTGTCCGCCACAGTCAGGACACTTCTTGGGTTTGCATCGACCTTCTTTAATGTGTCCGCAGGCCTTGCATTGAAAAGTAGCCATTATCATTTTCCTTTCAGATGCTACGATTTAAAAGTTCTTTAGCTATACAGCGATCCATGACGACTCTAACGCCCGCTTCCCGAGCGCGCTTAGCCACTTCCCCATTGATAACCCCTTCCTGCAACCATAAGTAGGGGATACCTAAATCTATGACTTCTTCAACCAGATCCCCTAAATCCGTGGGTTTACGAAAGACGTCAACCAGATCGATTGGTTGGTTTATGCTCGATAAGTTGGGATAGCATTCTGTTCCCAATACCTCGTCAAGCTTGGGGTTGACGGCAATGACTCGGTAGCCTTGCTCGATAAGTGTGCGGGCGACACCGTTGCTGGGGCGTGAGGGTTTATCCGAAATCCCGACCACTGCCACCGTTCTGGCATCCTGCAGAATTTCCTCGATAAGTTCTTCATCTGCCCAGGAATCTTGGTAAGCTTTGGAATTGTACATAGTTGAAGATTAGAGGTGTTTATCTATTTTCTCAGTGATCTGTGCCTTGGGTACTGCTCCAATAATCTGCTCAACGGCCTGGCCTTCTTTGAATAATATAAGTGTGGGTATGCCCCTAATCCCTAACTGAGTTGCCACCTGGGGATTATCGTCTACATTGACCTTACCGACTTTCAAGCGACCTTCATAATCATCGCCAATCTGTTCGACAATGGGACTGATCATTTTACAGGGTCCGCACCAAGGAGCCCAGAAATCCACCAATACCGGAAGATCGCTCTTCAGGACTTCTTCCTCAAAACCGGCGTCGCTGAATTGCAGTGATTCGCTCATTTAGATCTCCATTAGAAATGATTTATATTAATTGACATGAATTATTTCCTATTTGGGATTGAAGGGAATGTTCAGGCTTCCCTCTCTCGCGGGTGAAAAGATGAAGCTGCAAGGCCCGGGTCCGTCGACTGCCCTGCATCGGGTTTCCAGACCATTTACATCCTGGTTGATGGCTCCACACCAAGTACCTGCGAAAACACCTCTGATCATATGACATACCGGCATCTCCGCCTCTCCATAATTTTCGGCGAAAACACTATGATACAAATCCATTTCGAGTTGCCCGGTGTTGGGATCCAAGGTATTGATTTCCAATCTTCCCCATCCCAATTGACCACCCATCTTTGCCATGAAGCGAACGATTTCCTCCGGTTGCAGGGAAAGTTCCTGGCGAAAGTGTGCTGCTGAGAGACTGCCTCCCTTATGACCGGCACGGTAAAATATCTGTCCTGCTCTCTCCGCGCCTACCTCTTCGATCAAAGCCTTCTGGATTTCATCGACGGTTTCAGGACGGATGAGCATATAGCGCACTCCGTGATATAACAGTGCTCCGCCGTCTGCCGCGTAATCGAGATTGTCAACTATTTCGTTGGTCATAGGAAAGGTCCAATCATTTGGCCAGAATACCCACCAGCTTGTATAACACTGAAATATAAGAATTCATTTCTGCAAAGTCAAGTGGGAAGAAGACGAAAGGGAGAAAGAAAAGCAGGTTGGTGCAAGAGCTATGAACATGGGGTTAAAACCCCATGCCCATCTTTTGGGTAAATCCTGATGAATCGGGATGGTGCGATGGTTTCATGGAACAGTGTCAGACGGGAACGTCTGACACCACGATAACCCTACCCTTTTGTCACTTTTCCATCTCTTATATCCGCTTCAAGCGCCTCAGGATCCCGGTCTTTCGGATCGCCGTAGCCGCCGGCGCCGGGGCAGCGCAGAGAAATAACGTCGCCTTTTTTCAGTTTCATGATGCCCTTGGAAGGGATCTGCTGCTCTTCGGGTGTATCTGGGTTTAAGATCAGTTTTCCCGGCAAGCCGTCCCTGCCTCCGAAGATTCCCCAGGGCGGGAATTTCTGGCGGTCGGCATAGCGGCTGAAGGTTACGTCATCAACCAGCATGCGGATGTCGCGCCGGGGAGACAGGGCGCCGCGATATTTTCCAGCTCCACCGGAATCGGGGATAAATTCATATTTTTCAATTCTCACCGGGTGCTCCAGCTCCGCCGCTTCGATGGGCGTATTCATGAATCTCGCCAGATGAGAATCCTGTCCGTCGCGGCCGTCCTTCATGGCGCGCGCTCCCGCGCCGCCGCCTTGAATATCGATGTAAACGAACCGCTTCCCGGTCCTGGGATTAATTCCGGAGAAGCCGCAGGTGGTAATTTGTCCGTGCGAACCGGCAGTCACTTTATCCGGCAACGCCTGCGACAACGCCTTCAGCATGGCTTCGCAGATTTTCTGGGAAGTGTTGGTTC
>CBDUWK010000029.1:0-12170 GCA_965370905.1 uncultured bacterium
GGATATCAGCCTACTATCATGATTCAGCCGCCTGTCTTATCCGGGACGGGGAAATCATTGCCGCGGCACAAGAAGAACGGTTCACCCGCAAAAAGCACGATTTCCGCTTCCCCTCAAATGCTATAAAGTACTGTCTAAAAGAAGGCAGAATTACGGTAGATGACCTGGATAATGTCGTCTTTTACGACAAACCGCTGATTAAGTTTGAACGCCTCTTGGAAACCTACCTCACCTATGCACCGATCGGTTTTAAAAGCTTTTTAATGGCGATGCCTCTATGGCTCAAACAGAAGTTGTTCATGCGCAATACTATCGCTCGAGAGATGGGTTTCGAAGGAGAAATCCTGTTTTCCGAACATCACGAATCACACGCCGCTTCCGCCTTTTTCCCCAGTCCCTTTACAGACGCTGCTGTGTTGACCTTGGATGGGGTCGGAGAGTGGGCTACCAGCTCAATGGGAGTGGGACATGATAACCGCATCCAGCTTTTAGCGGAAATACATTTTCCGCACTCACTGGGACTGCTGTATTCCGCTTTTACGTATTATACTGGTTTCAAGGTTAATTCGGGCGAATATAAAGTCATGGGTTTGGCGCCGTATGGTGAACCTAAATACGTCGATACAATTCTCACAGAGCTGATGGATCTGAAGGAGGATGGCAGTTTTAAGTTGGACATGAAGTATTTTAACTACTGCGCCGGTTTAACCATGACGAATCGTCGCTTCGATGAACTCTTCGGAGGTCCGCCGCGCCAACCGGAAACATTGCTGAGTCAGAGGGAAATGGATCTGGCGAGGTCGGTGCAGGTAGTTACCGAAGAGATCATGCTGCGTATGTGTCGGACGGTTTTCAAAGAAACAGGATTGCCCAATCTCTGTTTAGCCGGAGGTGTGGCTCTAAATTGTGTCGGAAATGGGCGAATATTGCGTGAGGGGCCTTTCAAGGAGATATGGATTCAGCCCGCAGCCGGAGATGCCGGCGGAGCTTTGGGCGCTGCTCTGGTGGCGTGGCATCATTATTACAACAAACCACGCCCGTTAGATGGTCATAGAGATCTGCAGAAGGCCTCACGACTGGGTCCTGAATTTTCCGATGATGAGATAGGAGCATTCTTAACAGAACATAGTCTTCCTGCAAAGAGATTGGAGCGTGATCAAGTACCGGGTGAAATCGCTGCTTTGATAGAAGCAGGCAAAATTATCGGCTTTTTCCAGGGAAAGATGGAATACGGTCCTCGAGCGCTCGGATCCAGGTCGATCATAGGTGATCCCCGCAACCGCGAGATGCAGTCGATCATGAACTTGAAGATCAAATATCGCGAATCGTTCCGACCTTTTGCCCCCACTGTCCTCGAAGAAAATGCTCCAGATGTATTCGAGATAGACCGGCCTAGCCCGTATATGCTTTTAGTGGCGCCGGTCAGGGAAGAACGTCGTATCCCCATGACCGAAGAGCAGGATAATCTTTTTGGCATTGAAAAGCTTAATGTGGTGCGTTCTGATATTCCCGCCATCACCCACGTTGACTATTCAGCCCGCCTGCAAACCGTAAATCGCGAGGAGAACGATATTTATTACGACACCATTAAAGCTTTCTACCAACGTACTGGTTGTCCAGTAGTCATCAATACCTCCTTTAATGTGCGGGGGGAGCCTATAGTCTGCACGCCCCAGGATGCCTATACCTGCTTTATGCGCACGGAGATGGATTATCTAATCATGGGCAACTATCTACTGGCTAAAAAGGATCAGCCTGCTCTGAAGGATGATATAGACTGGCAAAAGGAATTCGAACTGGATTAAAACAAAGAGAGTCTATCTTGGAGAGAAAAATCTCAGAATACACCAACCGTGAAATACGAGTCTGGGTTGCAGTAATGGCTGCGATTCTGACCGTCATAGGATTTGTCCAGTACCTGCTTTGGGGACACATCAAAACCGCAACTGTCTTCTGGATAATAGCTGCATCCATCTTCGTTATTGGAATGGTTCTGCCGGTAGTACTAAAACCACTGTATTGGATCTGGTTGAAGTTAGCCGCAGGCTTAGCATGGTTCAACACCAGATTGATAATGTTTCTGGTCTTTTACCTGATCTTCTCCCCAATTGGGTTAATTTTAAGGTTACTGAGGAAGGATCTGATAAAACAGCGGTGGGATAAGAATGCAGCGAGTTACTGGATTCGCCGCCCGGATATTCCACTGAACCCTGAGAGTTACGAAAATCAATACTAAGTGCAAGGAGGACTAATGGCCGGAAAATCCGCCTGGAGAGAAATCTGGGGATTCCTAAAAGTTCGCAAGAAGTGGTGGTTGGCGCCCATCATTGTGATGATGATGCTGGTTGGTATGCTGTTGGTTTTCGCACAGACTTCTGCGCTGGCGCCGTTCATCTATGCGATCTTCTAGCCAGTAGAGATCTGTTTGCGAAAAGGATCTGCATTCTAAAACCCAAAATCATAGATTAGACTAACAGGAGTGCGAAAAAGGGCAAGTTCTGCGTTTGCCCTTTTTTGTACGTGTAACGTTTCATGAGCAGGATTTATCAATCTCCAAATTATTTTTGTCATTGGGAGAAAATATTAACATCTGTCAGTATAATGCGATGGACGATGCAAAAAATATCCGACGTAAATTACGACACTACGCGGCGAGCTTTTCTTTGAGCGTCGCTTGACAAATGGGCAGAAAATTACTATATTATAAGGTTACGATATGATGAAAGAAAAGACATTGATTCGACTGAAGCGATTCAGCGCTGTGGCGCTGTTGGCTATAACCTTCACCACCATGGGTATTCTGTTCGCCTCGAAAATGGAGTGGACGGATGAAACCCGAGCCGATGGTGACGAGAAGGTCACAGAAGCACTTAAAACGACCGGGCTTATTACCTCTGCAGGCGAAAGTCCTTTTGTGGCGGTTGCGCAGAAGGCGATGCCCAGCGTCGTTAACATAACTGCCAAGAAAGAGCGGCGAGGAAGTACCAGAGATCTCTTCGATTTCGGCCCCTTCCGTGATTTCTTCCCAGATATGCATCCTGATGTTCCACGTGGTGTAACCTCCGGCGGATCAGGTATTATCATTGACGAAGATGGTTATATTCTAACTAACAATCACGTCGTGGAAAATGCCACGGACATAAAAGTTAAAGATGCCGAAGGGCATGAATACAAAGCTGAGATCGTCGGAACCGACCCTCAAACCGACGTCGCTTTAATTCGTATCAAAGGCGCTCACTTTAACAAGGATCATGTGGCTGAATTGGGCGATTCGGAAACTTTAAAAGTCGGCGACTGGGCGATAGCGATTGGGAATCCTTACGGACTGGAGCTGACAGTAACGGTCGGTGTAATTTCCGCTAAAGGGCGTTCCAACCTTGCCATTTCCGGCGGCGGACCGATATACCAGAACTTTATCCAGACGGATGCTTCCATAAACTTTGGTAACTCCGGTGGACCGCTGATCAACATTAAGGGGGAAGTGATTGGTGTAAATACCGCCATTAACGCGCGAGGACAGGGGATCGGATTTGCCATTCCCATCAACCTGGCGAGGAAAATCTACACGCAGCTTCGCAGCGATGGTCTGGTGGTACGCGGCTATTTAGGTATGGTTCCCAGCGAACTTGATGATGCAACCCGGGAAGCATTGGGCCTTGATCGCGAAGTGCAGGGTGTGTTCGTGGACATGGTAGAAGAAGCTACACCCGCGGACGATGGCGGCCTGGAGCCCGGCGACGTTATCACCTTCGTGGACGATATTGCAGTTAATGATCCCGCAGCCTTTCGATTCTTAATTGCTGACCGTAAACCCGACTCCAAGATGTCCTTGGTTATACTGCGCGATGGTAGGAAAAAACAGTTGAACTTTAAACTGGGAAATCGGGCAGATTATGTTCAGGCAGCCAGCACCACCAACGAAGAACCGGAGAATGTTTGGCTCGGATTGAACGTCGAAAGCTTGGGATCACCGCGAGCACGCCAACTCAATCTGGATATTGAAGAGGGGGTACTCGTGCTTGCAGTTGACTTTGAAAGTCCGGCGGAAGGTAAAATCTTTCCACAGGACGTCATTATAGAAATTAATCGTGAGGCGATCAAAAATTTGCAGGATTACCGGAAAGTCGCCAGCAAATTAGCCGATAAAAAAGATGCCATCTTATTCCGAGTGATCCGTAATGGCAGGCCGACTTATGAAGCCGTAAAACCTTGATCAATAGCGTTGACTTCCCGTTACTTAAAATTACCATAAGTAATTAATACTAAATAGTCGGAACATATGACCAAGATTTCCAAGAAAGTCAACATCCGAGCTAATCAGTCCCTGGAGAAATACCTCCAGGAAATCGGAGAAGTGGAGCTCCTCGACCCTGAAGAAGAGATAGAACTCGCCCGCATGATCAAAAAGGGCGATCAGGACTCTCTGGAAAAATTGACGAAGGCTAACCTGCGCTTTGTTGTTAGCGTCGCGAAACAGTATCAGAATCAGGGCCTCTCGTTGGGGGATCTCATAAACGAAGGCAACCTGGGCTTGATTAAAGCCGCTAAACGTTTTGACGAGACCCGAGGATTTAAATTTATCAGTTACGCGGTATGGTGGATTCGTCAGTCTATTCTGCAAGCGTTAGCAGAGCAGTCCAGAGTGGTTCGACTTCCCTTGAACCGGGTAGGAGCGCTGAATAAGATCGGCAAGGCTTTCAGCAATCTTGAACAGGAATTTGAGCGCGAGCCTTCACCGGAGGAGATTGCAGAACAGCTGGATATGACCACTTTCGAGGTGACCGATACCCTGAAGATGTCCGGTCGTCACCTATCCATGGATGCTCCTTTCAACCAGGGTGAAGACAACCGCCTTCTGGATATCCTCCACAATGATCGTTCCCCTTCACCTGATCACGGTTTGATGGAGGAATCACTCAGAAATGAGGTGGAAAGAGCGCTGTTGACTCTCTCCCGCAGAGAAGCCGAGGTAGTACGGCTCTATTTCGGTCTAAATAGGGAACACCCCCTCACCTTAGAAGAGATCGGCGAGAAGTTTCGTCTTACCCGTGAGCGAGTTCGCCAGATTAAGGAAAAAGCTATACGCCGCCTGCGCCACACCAGCCGATCCAAAACGCTGCGATCCTATCTCGGCTGATATTGTCACTGATCCTGATTGTTTCCTGTGGGCGATGATTAAACGTCATCGCCCCTTTTAATGGGCAAAATTATCATAACTTCGATAAAAATTCCCCGATTCGATTCATGCTCTATAAATAAACAGGATGAGCCATTATTAACTTGACAAATTCTTTTTTTTTCCTTAACTTTCTGCACAGGAGGTTGAGCTGGGTTTCTATTTCTGATTTTGGAATGACATGGAGTGCATTAACCGGGAGGTCTTATGGGAAAAGTATTCATAGATCGCCGTGAAGGAGAACGTCGCATCGGGGAACGTCGCGACCTTTCTTCCGAAGGGATGAAGATGATGGAGCTTCGGTTGGAGACGATGCCCGATAGGAGAAATAGCGATGATAGGAGAGACGATCACCGCCGTATAGACAAAGCAAATCGGGTAATGTGAGCTTGCCAATTTCTTCTACCTCAAGTTAATATCTGTTGAATCCGGTGGAGTAGTTACCCCTATCATTGTTAATGTCTATTAATACAGTAGCAAATTCTTACCGCAGAGCCTGATCCCACCTATGCTCTGAAAGAGCCATTTTCCTCTTGCATTAATCATCCGGGAATCTTATATTCGAATTGTTTATGTATATTATGGGGATAAACTTTTCGGTAAACCGCTGAATTTACTGAGCCATGGGGGGAGTGCTTAAGTGGAACCTGTTTTCATACGCCGCGGGGATGTTCTTTTCGTGATAAAATCTCCTGAAGATTTTATAAAGTATCTAAAGTCAGGTAAGATATATCCTACTGATAACCTGCTGGTAAAAGACTCACAGGGAGTTGAATGGCTTCCGGTAGGGGAAATTGCTCAATTCCGTGTTGAACAAGCAGGTGCGCCGGGATCACTCTCGAAGAGTGCAACTTTTAGTCCCAGCGCCATTTTTGATCATATAAAGCAGCCACGATTTAATTTTTCTGCGCTAATCGCGGGTGGTTTGTGGTACTTCAAGCATAAGATGCCTAGCTTAGGTATAAGGTATCTTTCAGTTGCTCTGTTAACCAGCATCGCTCTGATTACTGCTGGATTGCTTTCGGGTTTTTCCATACTTCTGCTATTATCATTGTTCATAACGGGATGGCTCGGGAACAATATTGTTTGTGCATTGCGTGCCGACTACGACCTCAACAAGCGGCAGGTCGAGCGTTTCCATCATTTGGAACTCCAGAGTGATAATAGCTCTATAGATTTTAAGGTGAATAGTTATTCCGGGATAGATCCTCTGGATCTGCTTATTCCAACCTCAAAAGAGAAAATACTCAATTAACTCATAATTTAGATGATCAGTTTTAGTTTCGGCGAGGAGCACGAAATTCTGCGCCAACAAGTGCGACGTTTCGTCGAAGCGGAGATTATTCCCATTCGCCAGGGTATAGATGAAACCGCTCAATTCCCGCGGGATATTTTCCGCAAAATGGGAGAGCTGGGCTTTTTCGGACTACGATATCCTGAAAAGATTGGTGGAAGTGCTGCCGGGGCGATCTCTTTATCTATACTTCTGGAAGAGTTAGCGCATGGCGATCTAAGTATGGCTGCTGCCTGCCAGATGCAATCCTTGATGGGGACGGATTTCATCTACCGGTTTGGGACCAAAGATCACTATGAAAGATTGTTGAAGCCGGCTTTGCGTGGTGAGAAAATAGGCACTATCTGTATGACCGAACCTGATGCCGGATCGGATTTGGGAGCCATTAAAACCAGAGCAGTGAAAAGAGGCAATAAATGGATCCTGGATGGACCCAAAAACTGGGTTACTTTGGGAGCGGATGCTGATTTTTTCACTGTGGCCGCTAAAACCGACCCGGAAGCTGGTTTTAAAGGCGTCGATATTTTTTTGGTCGAAAAGGACACCCCCGGATTGACTCTCGGCAAGCCCATTCATAAACTGGGTACGCGTGCAGCTGGTAACGTGGAACTGTTCTTCGAGAATTGTGAAATCCCAGCAGAAAATCTGTTTGGAGAAGTCGGTACAGGTTTTATCAATCTGTCGCACATACTCAATGAGATCCGGACACAGACCGGCGCACTTTCACTGGGGTTGGCGAGAGCCGCCTTTGATGATGCTTTGAAATACTCTGAAGAGCGTGTAGCCTTTGGTCGCCCCATCAGGAAATTCCAGGCTATCTCACACAAGTTAGCGGATATGGCTACTCTGATTGAGACGGCTAAACTTCATGTCTACCGCGCATCATGGATGATTGAGGAAGGACAGAAGTGTACCAAAGAAGCTTCAATGGCAAAACTGGTGGCTTCTGAAGCAGCCAATGAGATTGCAAATCAAGCTATGCGTATATTTGCAGCTTACGGTTTTTCCACTGAATACGACGTTCAACGCTATTTCCGCGACGCCCGGTTCTTACTGCTCGGAGGAGGCACGTCTGAACTTCTTAAGAATATGATAAATAGGGAACTGTGAAACATTAATACAACTTGTAAACAGTTAATGCAAAGGAGCATACTGTCAAGGTAATTGTGGGAAAGCGAAAATGAACATAGGCATAATTGGCACACCGAATAAAGATAAAATAATTCTACCCACCGGCGCGACGGTTACATCTTGGGGGGGGATTATCTATAATATCCTGACCTTGCACCACTACTTAGGTGATAAGGGAAGGGTGCGACCTATCTGTCCTGTTGGTGCAGATGTGAGAGACGATTTCAAGTCTCTTTTAGAGAAATTCTCTAATATCGATATGAGTGCTATTCTGGAGGTTCCCCAACAACAGAATCGTGTGCTCTTAAAGTGTCTTAATCATGAAGAGAAAGAGGAAACGGCACAGCTAACAATACCACCGTTACCAAGCCAGCATATTGAAGATAATCTGGCAGGCTTAGATTTTCTATTGGTCAACTTCACTTCGGGGCGAGACATTGCCAAGGAAACGCTTCGAAACCTGCGTGATAACTTTAAAAAACTGATCTATGTGGACGTTCACAGTCTGACTCTAAGTGATCCTGACGCCAGAGGGAAAAGAAGGTTGCGAGCTCTACACGATTGGCAGGAATGGCTTGAAGGGGTAGATTATGTTCAGTTTAGCTGGCGGGAAGCTAGCAGTCTGACCGGTGAGACCACGGCAACTTTTGCCGGATTGGTTCAGGTCGCCGACTGGCTCCTTGAACGAGGCACAGCTGCCATGATTGTGACCCGAGGCGAGAAAGGCGCATTCTATTTTCATACCGACGATGAAGGCATTTTAAAAGAGGAAATTCCCCCATTTCGAATCCACAATATAATAGATACTACTGGATGCGGTGACGTGTTCTCAGCGGCGTTCATCAGTTCTCTATCCCAAACCGGAAATACGCTTGAGGCTGCGCAGTTCGCGGTGAAGGCTTCGGCTCTCAAGGCAACTTTCAGTGGACTCGGTCCCTGGCTCACCTGATAATCGAACTTCTATTATTTGCAATGTTTAAAGATAAACTCGTTTTAATTACAGGCGCATCTGCAGGCATCGGCCGCCGTACCGCTGTCGATTTTGCTGCACAGGGCGCTAATCTTATTATAACCGCCCGGCGGGGTGACTTACTTCGAAAAACTGCCGATGAGGTGCAAAAGCACGGCAGAGAGGCATATGTACTTCCCTGCGATCTTGCTGATCAAAAAGATCGAGATAGATTTATAACTACCGTAAAAACCCACTACGGGACGCCTGATATATTGATTAATAACGCCGGGTACGGTAATTATCGTGCATTCCTTAAAGAATCCCAGGGTGAAATTTCCAGAATGATGGAGGTGAACTATCAAGCCCCGGCACATCTGATGAATGCCTTTCTCGGCGATATGGTCGGTAGAGGATCCGGGGCAGTGGTAAACGTTTCCTCTGGGGCGGGAAGAGTGGCGCTTCCTTATATGGCGATCTATTGCGCCACCAAGTTTGCGCTTTGTGCCCTCACCGAATCTGTCGCCTACGAGCTGGAAGGCACAGGAGTTAACATTCACCTTGTCAATCCGGGGCCGGTTGACACGGGGTTTTTCCAGGCTGGCGTCTTTGAAGGAGATCCGCCAACTCGTAAAGCTACTGCGGAACAGGTTTCGAACGTCATCAGGGAAGCTATCATAAACAATCGTGCTGTCAGCTACGTTCCCAGGAATCGTGGCATCAAAGTATATTTGTTTAACCTGCTGGGCTCCTTGGGGAAATTGATGGTTCGCCGTAAGATGGGACATGAATAGACTATTAATCACTCCAAAAAACACAATCTTACTCGGAATCTATCGCTGTTATGTCGGAGTTTCATTTCACAGATGAGTCAACTTATGGGAGGTGAAAATGCTGAGATTTAAACGGGCTTTTTATCTGATTTCATGCGCGCTGCTCCTTGCTTTAATGATTGGGTGCGCAGGATCGAGGCAGAAGAGGGATGCCGTGCAAATGCGTTCCGAGCGGGTTCAAACGGCGCTGGGAGACATTACGCAGGCATTGCAGAAATACCAGGATGTTCACGGCTATTTTCCCAAAGGAATGGCGACGCTTCGTGACACGCAATACCTCTCTATTATGCCTGACGTCGAACAGGAATGGACGCTTAAGTACTACACTGACGGCGGCAGGGTGATGATGGTGGAAGCGATAAGCACATCATCCATGCCGGACGGGGAAGGTTATGAGATAATCTACCGCGTTACCGAAGGCTTATGGGAAGGATATGGTATTACAATTTTTCCTTGAATAATTGATGTGAATAAAAAAATGCAAAAAGCGTGAATCCTTCTGGCGCTTTGAGCATCTAAATATAAAGCACTTAATATAAACTGAAAGAGTACCGGAATATGCCGATTTTTGAATATCATTGTCCCGACTGTCAGGAAGATTTTGAAGAGTTGCGTAATCATTCTGAACGCGACACCACCATCGCCTGCCCAAAATGCGAAAGCAGACGTGCACAGAGAAAGGTCTCAGTGTTTGCTTCTTGTGGGAATTCTTTCGGTGGTAGTTGCGGACCCACATCATCAGGCGGGTTTACATGAGGCTAACTCTGACGAGTCGGAGACTCAAGAGTTCCATTTTAGAGTAACCCCCGGAATTTGATTTCGGGGATTTTTATTTTGGGAATTCGAGGAAAGCCGTATTGAGGTCGGTTGCAGAAGTATATGCGTCGCTAATTGCGCTCTCTAAAAACTGCAAAGCCCCTTCAACGGCTTCAAAAACAGATTTGTTCTGTGCCAGGAAAGCCGCGATAGCAGCAGCGAGTGCGCATCCGGTGCCGCGCAACTTTTTCAATTCATGTTCGCGTGAGTGCGCAAATCTATGGCTTGAACCGTTAATAACAAGTATGTCTATTGGATTGCTCTCAAGATGTCCGCCCTTTAATAGAACTGCACAATCCCATCGGTTCGATAACTCAGTGGCTGCCTCTATAGCTTGATCTGAGGTGTCAATTTCAGTTTGTAGAAAATGCCTCGCTTCCGGGATGTTGGGCGTTACTACTCTGCACAGCGGGATTAATTTATCCTCCAAAGATTTGAGCGCCGACGATTCAATTAATAATGTACCACTGGAGGATTTAATTATCGGATCTAATACAATCGGAATATTAATGTTCCTAAGTTGTTCTACCACTGCGTCCACTGCATCGATGCTGTATAACATTCCAATTTTGATCGCCTTGGGTTCAAATTCTTGGAGTATGATTTCCAGTTGCTTTAGTATAAATGAGGCTGAAAGCGGTACTATTTCCTGAACCCTGGATGCACCCTGAGCGGCCACAGACGTGAGCAAAGTTAGCGGGTGAAACCCGAGTGCCCGGAAGACCGCGGAATCGGCGAGTATTCCAGCTCCTCCAGTGGGATCAAACCCGGCAATAGAAAGAATCGCGTCTTTATTTTTCATATTTAGGTTCGATCTGAAGAGAAATGATCGTAAGCCGAAGGCTCAATTTCGCGATGATTCCCGTCAGAGAATTGCAGCCGTAAACCGAGTCGCTCTTCGATGATCCCAATGGGAAACAGAGATCGTTTCAATTGATCTTCAACTAATTTTTGCAAAGCATTGATTTTCTCTTCCGGCGTGCAGCCTAATAGCCGATAATCTTCTCCACCCGCAAGGGCAAGATGTAGAGGGTCTCCGTTTATTACGTCCGGCAGTTTTACTATGTCCTCAATAGTAGGGATCTGCTCTTCAATTAAAGTGGCGCCCACCTTCGAAGCCTTGAGGATATGTCCCAAATCTCCGGCCAGACCATCGGAAATATCGATCATCGCATGCACATGTCCACTTGAAGCGCAGAGTAAGCCCAGTTCCACCTCGGGTTCAGGTTGATTGAAAGCTTCCAGCAATTCTACCGGGCAATCCGTGACTCTGTCTTTCTTCAGACATTCCATGCCTGCCGCGGCTATGCCTAACTTACCGGACACCCAAATTATGTCTCCAGCCTGTGCACCTTGACGACGGATGACATTGTTCTTACTTACAGCGCCATCTATATGCACAGAGATCATCAAATGCTCCGGTGAAGCCGAAAGATCTCCTCCGAGCAAACTAACGTTGTATCGTTCTGCGAGAGCTTTGAAGCCCGACATAAATTCGAGAATTTCAGATTCGGTCCAGGTGGGTGGTATAGCCAGATTCAGGTGAGTATGGTGGGGATTCCCGCCCATGGCGGCTAGGTCTGAAAGGCTAACGGCTAAAGACTTCCAACCAAGTTGGAAAGGTGTGCCCCAATCTTTGCGAAAATGTACGTTTTCAATCAACAGATCGGTCGATTGCAAAACGAGATTATCTTCTGCTTCAGGAATTTCAATAGCGGATGCATCGTCTCCCGGTCCGATTTTGACCTCACTTCTTAACTGCCAATCCTTCAGCAGTTTGGAAATCAGGGCAAATTCATCCCTCATTCGGGTGTTCCCATGGCGTGTTCTGTCCCTGTCAAAATACGGGCATAAACGTCCGGGTCCGAGAGCAATTCCAGAACAGCCTGCATCTGGGTATCATTATTAAAGCTGGCTTCGATTCTGCCGGCACGGCCCTGCTGCAGCCCGGCAATTTCGCGCTGAAGGCCG
>CBDUWK010000030.1:0-12149 GCA_965370905.1 uncultured bacterium
AGAGGTTAAAAAAGCTATCACGTCATGGTGAACTTCAGCTTCGACCTCTTCAATGCGTTTGATATCGAACTTTGCTTTTTCTTGAATAACAGCAACTGCCTCCCGCGGAATCATACTGAACTTAGCCAATGAACGGCAGACTGCCAGTTCTACCTGCAACCATGCTTCGAACTTAGCTTGATCAGACCAAATTTATGCCATATCAGATAGGCTATATCTCTCTATCACTGTGATTATCCTTAAACTATAACAATATTGTCAGGTTGATTTATTGCGGCATTCCCTCAAGTCGAAGCTGGAGGTTTTGGGTCACGCCATCACGGTATATAGTGAAGTTCAGTTTATCTCCAACTCTTAAGTCCTCATTCTCTAAGAAACTGCGTACTGCGTTGTAGTTTTGCACTGGTCGATCGTTTATCGCTAACACCACGTCTGCGACTTGGAATCCTGCCTTTTCCCCAGGACTGTTCAGTTCCACATCAGTTACGATGACGCCATCTTCAGACTGCAGATTCATCGACAACGCGATTAGACGGTCGAGATTTTGAATGGATAATCCGGTCCAGTAGTTACGATTTATACCTCCTGTAGCTTGAAGCTCCTCAGCGATCTCCTTGATGCGGTTGATCGGTATCGCGAAACCGATGCCCAGCGATCCACCACCCTCTGTGAAGATAATGGTAGCCATACCGATAACTTCACCGAGACTGTTCACTAAAGGTCCCCCCGAATTCCCCCGGTTTATGGATGCATCGGTCTGGATCATGTTTTTGTAGATGCGCCCCTCTGCGGTTCGATTAAAATCCCGGTTGATCGCAGAAATCACACCCACGGTAGCGCTGGGCTGGTCGTTGTTTGAAAACAATCCGAAAGGATTTCCCAGAGCGATAGCCCACTCCCCGATTATTATCTCATCCGAATTTCCTAAGTTGGTATAATGCAGGTTCTCCGCTTCAATTTTCAGAAGCGCTATGTCGCTGTAATAATCTGCTCCCACAATTTGGGCTTCGTATTGCTCACCATCAGTTGTGGTTATTACGATTTCGGTGGCATTGTGAACCACATGCTCATTGGTGACAACCAGACCGTCCGCACTGATGATGAAACCCGATCCTAAGTTCTCTACATTCTTACGATAAATTCGGCTGGGAAAGAACTCCCGGAAAAATGGATCATCCCAAAGCGGGTTGCGAGTTCGGTATTCGCGCACCTGAGTAACGTTGATCCCCACAATAGCCGGCGCCACCGCTTCAATTGCCCTGGTGATAGCGTTCTTGCGGCCCCGGGAAATCTCAACGTTGGTATCGGTGTGGGATGGATTATTACCCAGATGGGCTGATTCCACTTGAGTTTGAACTGGCTCTGTGGAACCTGGTGAACTCCCGATCTGATTGGAACGGGAATACTCGCGTAAACCCAGGATCATAACCGCCCCGATCAGGAAACCTAAAAGAATTTCACGCCAGAGTCTCACGCTATTTCTTTACTTTTTCCCAATCTTTAAGAAATCGCTCGATACCGCTATCGGTTAAGGGATGCTTGGCTAGTTGTGTTATGACTTTATAAGGCATGGTGATTACGTCAGCGCCGATCAGAGCAGCTTCAACCACATGCATCGGGTGTCGAACTGAAGCCACCAATACTTCGGTTGGAAAGCCGTAATTGTCATAGATGGTTACAATCTGTTCGATCAGGTCCATCCCTGAGGTGCTGATGTCGTCCAGCCGACCAATAAACGGGCTCACGAAAGTTGCTCCCGCCTTGGCAGCCAACAGAGCTTGTGAAGCGCTGAAAACCAGGGTCACATTTGTTTTTATGCCGTCATCGGTTAGCGTCCTGCAGGCTTTCAGACCCTCTACTGTCATCGGCAGCTTGATAGTAATATTTTCATGGATCTTAGCTAAATCGACAGCCTCCTCTACCATACTATCAAAATCAAGTGAAACGACTTCCGCTGAAATCGGTCCGTCCACAATGGAACAAATCTCTTTTAAAAGATCGCGGAATTCCCGATTCTCTCGGGCCACTAAAGTCGGATTAGTGGTTACGCCATCAACCAGCCCCATTGAAGCTGCCTGACGAATTTCTTCTATATTGGCGGTATCGATAAAAAATTTCATTCTCTCTCCCCTATACTCAGATGGAAGAAATCATAGTCTCTCATCCGACCTGTTTGTATCTATTTCAAATGGAAATGTTTCCATTACTTGTGAATTTTCATCCAGTGCGGGGAAATCACCATAGCCAACGCGCATTAGACACAAACCGGAAGCAGGAGCGGTGTATACCGAATGATTTTTATCCGGGTTGTGTAACATCTTCTTAAAATCATCTACACTGAAACGTTTTCTGGCAACGTCCAACATCGTCCCCACCAGACTTCGAACCATATGACGTAAAAATCGGTTGGCTGCAATGTGAAAATGCAACTCCTCCCCATGCGACGACCATACTGCCGCCCACACCTTACAGCGATAGTTGTTCAATTCAGGATCATATTGGGCAAAAGAGCCGAAATCGTGTTCACCCGGAAGTGCCGCAGCGCACTCTCGAAGAAGTTTAAAATTAAAATCGAATTGCGGCCACCACCCATAATCTCGCTCAACTGCGTGTACCTGCAGAAAGACCCGATACCGGTACCAGCGCCACCGTGCACTGAACCGTGCGTGAAAGTCCGGCGACGATAAGCAAGCTTCATGTATCCTGATATCCGGGGGCAGAAAATGATTTAGAGCGCGTGCTATATTATTGATATCGACGTCTTGAGGCGCATCATAATGCGCTACTTGTCCCAGAGCATGTACTCCTGAATCAGTTCTCCCCGATCCCTGCACCCGGACGGGAACACTATACACCCGCGATAAAGCTTCTTCGATAACACCCTGTACGGTGCGACCGGACGGCTGAACCTGCCATCCGTTGAATTCGGAGCCATCGTATTCAATTATCAGCTTATATCGCTTGGGCGTGGTACAAGTCACTTTGCTGGACTATGATAAATTCAAAGAACCGATTCAATCTCAATTAAATAAAAATAGAACCACCGTAAAGATCAAGACGACTACATATGCAACAACGTCATTCTGCCCCATTCTTAACTCAATCATTCTACTCCGATTATGTCCACCTTGATAGCCCCGCGCCTCTAATGCCAGGGCGAGATTATCAGCTCTCTTCAAGGCGCAGGAAAAAAGTGGTATCATGAGCGGAACGAATTTTTTGATCCGGTTTATCCAGGCGCCTTCAAAATCAGCGCCTCGCGCGATCTGTGCTTGCCGGATATTATCAGCTTCCCGCAACATGATAGGCACAAATCTCAGGGCAATGGAAATAAGCATAGCTACCTGGCTAACCGGAAATCTAAGTAGCGCCAGTGGCTTCAGTAGTCTTTCCAGTCCATCAGTAATATCCTGGGGTGTAGTCACAGTCATAATCAGATTTGAAATCGAGATTAAGACGGCAATACGCACCGTGAACAGAATCCCGGCGGCGACCCCATTAGAACTGATTTCCCAGCCGATAAAAGGTAATTTTAAAAGAACGTCACCCGGATGAATGAAAAGGTGAATGACAAAAGTGATCACGTATAGCAGCGACAGAGCTTTTACGTTCTGCCAGAATTTCCATAACGGGATTTGCGCCAGACGATATAAGATCACTACCAAAAATAGGAATATCAAGATCCATATCACATCCCGTACCACGAAGAGAGCTGCCATCGCGATTAAAACACAGATGAACTTCGTGCGGGGATCAAGATGGTGTAATATCGAACTGCCCGCGCAATACTGCCCCGCGGTCAAATTTCCGAAAGAACGCAAAACTATAACCTTTAAATGTAAATAAAATCGGTGTGAAAGTCAATCAGAATTTGTGCATTCAACGCAGGCTATTCCGAAAGTTTCCGCCTCAGCCAATCGTCGTCCTCTGCACTCCATTCCGAGGGCGCTTTGCCTCCGTCTTTACGCGTCTGAGTGTCATAGGTTCTGCTTGCTTTTTGCGACTCCATAAGCCGCCAGAATTGTCCTGAAGTCAACCATTCAATGCCTGAAGTTTTGGTAAAATTGCCGATATCTTTGCGATCGGAGGAGACGACAGTCAAACTGCGATTTCCGGCATTGTTGGAAACGTATTCGCGGATATATTCATCTGCAGAAGGCGATGCAAAAACAACCTGAACGCCGGGATATGAAGTACTTTCATTAGGAGTGCGCGAGGTATCGAAAACCAGCTGAAACTTTATCTTCCGGTCAGCGGAAAAAGCGACCAGTCTCCTGATAAGCCTCTCCCGCTGATCTTCGAGTTCTTCATGTTTGTGCGGCGCCAATTCTTCCACCTGGTGAAGAAGATTGTAACCGTCTATTAGGAATCTGTGCACCAGATTACCCAAAATTTATAGGAGTGGTTTGATGATGTTCTCAAAGAAATCTTTCTCACCGAAGCCTACATGCTGCTCAACGATTACACCCTGTTTGTCTAAAATGAAGGTAAATGGTATGCTTCCTCTCATGTTGGGAGATAGTAGCTCCTGGTAAGCGTTATAGACGTTTTGATCGGTCAGCAAGACGATGGGATAATTAATCCCGTACTCTTCCATGAATGGCTTAACTACTCCCCAGCCTTTTTGATCGAGGGATACACCGATGACCTGCAATCCCTTTTCTTTGTATTCGTTCTGCAGTTCGATGAAACCAGGGATTTCAACTCGACAGGGCGGACACCAGGTAGCCCAGAAATCCAAAAGTATCACCTTGCCGGAATAATCGGACAAGCTCAGATCATTCCCTTCGCTGTCCTTTAAAGTAAAAGCAGGCGCTTTGACCTGTCCTGTGTTTTGTGATGATGACATCGCTTCCGTTTCTTGTGCGTTAGTTTCAGATTTTTTATCTGTGGTACAGGCGATCAGGGTGATCGCCACTATGAATGCTAATGCAATTGAATATACCTTTTTCATTATCTGCCTTTATTGATTATGTGATTCTATTTTCTCAATGATTTTAGCTTTTGGTAAAACACCCACTACACGTTCAACCACCTCGCCGTTCTTGAAGAAAAGGAGCTGCGGCACAGAGATCACCGCAAATTTCTGTGCGTTCTGGGGACTCACACCTACGTCCACCTCAACTATTTTAACCTTTCCAGCCATTTCTTCGGAAAGTTCAGCCATTATCGGATGTAACTTTTTGCACGGTCCACACCATTCCGCACCGAAATCTACCACCGTTAGTAGATCGCTTTTTATTACTTCTTCCTCAAATTGATCGTCTCCAACCTTAAGCGTTGCGCTCATCAGATTCTCCCTGTCAGTCTTTTAATTTATTTACTCTGTGTAAACTCTATCTTCTCCATCAAAGGGCGGCGCCATTATGGAAATTGCCACCAGCGGTTCGGCAGATTTATTAACTACACTATGCACCTTGCCGCGCTCGAGCATGATAAAATCTCCGGCTTTTATAACTTGCCTCTCGTCACCAACAGTCATGACGCCTTTTCCCTGTAGCACATACACCAACTCATCATGTTGGGCATGATAGTGACTTTTGACTCCCTCGCGAAGTTGAATTAAAACTGCACTCATCGTTTCATTTTTAGCAAGCAGAGATTGGGAGATTAATTCATCGTACGGTAATGGCTTCTGTTGCATGAGCATGAATAGATTCCCTCGAAATGCGGATTCATTTTCAGGTGGTGGCGGGCCTTCCTGCGCATATGAGGGGATAAAACCTAAAAAAACGATCAGTGCCATCAATTGATATCTGAGCGGGTGAATCATGAGTCATGCCTCCATCTGAACCTGTATTGTCTCTGAATTAACTAAATTACTAAGGGGACGATTGCAAAACCCTATCCATTATCTCTGCAACGCCCTCAGCGTTTTTAAAACCGACGAACCGTTCCAACTCTGCGCCGGCAGGATTGAAGAAAATTACCGTGGGCATCCCTTTAACCTTATACTCTCCAGTAATCTGTTTGCTCCATTTATTCTGCCTAGTAAAATCCACCTTCAAGTTCACGAATCGTGCGGCTCTCGACAGTACCTCAGGTTTATTGTAGGTTTTATGATCGAGTTCCACACAGGCAACGCACCAGTCGGCGTAAAAGTCCATCATCAACGGTTTGCCCTCGGCTTTTGACTGTGCGAAAGCTCCTTCTATGTCATTTATTATCCAGTCAGGCTCTGTCTGTTCGACCTGTCCGGATGCACTACCCTGAGGCAGCTGCCAACCAACTGACTGCGTGAGGCCGAAAACGAAGAAAAATATTCCCGCAGTAACTGCCAGAATTCCAATCCATTTCCTTAGTACCCAATTCCAGCTTACCTCGTCGGGAGAAAGTCTGAAGGCGCCGATATATATTCCCAAAAGGCTCAAGAAAGCGGCCCAGACGAAAGTCATTACATTGTCGGGTAAGAGAACACCGGCGAAATAAACTGCCGTACCCCACAATAGCCAGCCAAAAAAGTGCTTGACGCCTTCCATCCAGCCGCCGGCTTGCGGTAAGGCAGAAATACTGCCGGCAAAAGTTCCGATTACCACGAAGAGCAGCCCCATTCCCAAAGAGAAGGTAAAAAGCAGTCCGAAACCAATAAGAACCGATCCGGTCTTGGCAACCCAGGTCAGCAATGCAACTAAAACCGGGCCGACACATGGCGCGGCTATCAGTCCTGCCGCCATCCCCATCAGAATGGCTCCCACGATACCTTTACGCTTTCCCGACTGAAGTTTTCCTTGAAAAGACGCCGGCAACTGGATATCGAATGCACCCATCATGGAAGCGCCCATAACCAGGAAAATAGCAATCAGGATACCGTACACGACAGGATGCTGGGTCAATCCCCCAAAAACGCCGCCGGAAAGCGCGGCTATTACACCTAACGACGAGTACATAGTCGCCAATCCCAGCACGAAGAACAAGGAGAGGATAAAGCCCTTCAGCTTCTTTCCTTCAGCTTTTGCCCCGATATAGCTTACGGTCATGGGAATAATCGGATAGACGCAGGGTGTGAAACTGGTCAGAATGCCACCAACAAATACCAGCAATAAAGCTAATAAGGATCCACGCGCTAAGGCGTTTTCAAGAGATCCTGCCAGATCCGTTTTAGGAACTTCAGGTATTACTTCAGCTTGAGTTGGTATTATACCAAATATTTCACTATTAATTGCTTCTACTTCCTCTTCAGCATCCAAAACATTTAGCGCCAGGGACAGTTCCTTTTCCACCGGAAAAAAACACTGCGGTGATCCCGTCTCCACGCACACCTGGTGTCCCACCAGAACGTTAATCGTGAGTTCACCTGGTTGCACCTCGCTTGATGCCTGCATCGAGGTTGTGACAACGACGTCTCCGCTGTAAACCTCATCTTCCTGCCAGAGTACACCTTCAGGATATTGTGGCTCTGTGAATGTAAACCCGGGAATAGAATCGAACTCCACAAAGAAAAGTCCGGTCTCCCGCGAAGTGATATGATAGTCCTCCGGAACGTGAAAGATCACTGCCAGATCCAGCTTCCCCCCCGGATGAATTCCGGTCGCTGAAGCAATGAAATCTATGGGCACATCATTTTCGGGATCGAAGGCGAAAGCAGGGGATAGTGAATAAATAGCATTCAGCAGTATGAATACGAGCATCCAAAACACAGATTGTCTCGCAGGCTTATAAACCTTAGACTTCTTTTTCTTTACCATCATTGTTTCAATCCGTATAATCAAAGGGATCGGAATCAGGGCGTTCAACCGGCGAAGGTGGAGGGTTAAGATAAACCCTCGTCGGTACAACCCAGGTTTCCATTTCTTCTATATCTTCTAATTCCTTGATGAAACTTTCGGCGTCAACGCGCCTGCTAAAATCTCCTAACTGTACTTTATATACGGAATCATCTCGCAAAACGTAGGCGCGAACGTCAACGAACTTAAAATCGAGCTTTCGCCCCAGTTCAAGGGCTTTCTCCCGATCAGTCAAAGCCCTGACTTGAACCCGAAAACCGCCAATTTTATCTCGTGATTCCATTTTGTCTCGGTCAACTTTAATCCTATCGGACACGATCTGAGCTTGAGTATAGCTGCTCAGAGCTGATGTGTTTTTTAAGAATTTGACCGCAGAGATCGAATCTACGAAATCACCAACACGCACTCGGTAGAGATTTTCAGCATATCGCAAATGGATTTTTTCCTCTACCTTCTGCAGCAGTGATCTTTTCAAAGCCTGGGCAGCATTTTCAGTTCCGAATGCACCGATTTGTATGGTATAGCCCTGAGTGTAGTGGGGAAAGTCATCTAAAGGAATCTCCTCTACAATCTCGCTCTGGGCAGCCAATAAATGAGGAAAAAGCAGCAACAATCCCCACAGCAGAGCCAGGATCGATTTCATGACGATCCATCCAGCTTTTGCTTCTGTTCGACGATCCACTGCAACGCTTCCAGGGGCGTGATCCTATTAGGATCGAGGCGCTTGAGAGTTTCTTCGATAGCTGAAACATGACGAATGAAGAGATTCAGTTGCGGTTCCGCTTTTTTGGTAGTATCTGCGGTTTTACCTCGCACGCTCTGACGATGCGGTGTAAGTTCGCGTTCCTCGAGATCCGATAAGATCTCCTTGGCTCTTTCAATAATATCGAGCGGCAGTCCCGCCAACCGCGCCACCTGGATGCCGTAAGATGCACCCGCAAAGCCTGGCACGATTTTGCGCAGGAACGATATTTCATCTCCCCACTGCTTAACGGCGACATTCAGATTCTTCACCCCGTCAAAGAGGCTTTCTAGTTCGGTCAACTCGTGATAATGCGTCGCGAAAAGTGTCCGAGCCTGGAGCTTGGGATTAGTCTCCATATGCTCTACAATCGCCCAGGCCAGGGACATCCCGTCGAAAGTTGAGGTACCCCTACCCACTTCGTCCAATAATATCAAGCTGTTGGAAGTCGCGTTGTGAATGATGTTGGCCGCCTCATGCATCTCCATGAGGAAAGTAGATTCCCCACCGACCAGGTTATCCTGTGCACCGACGCGCGTGAATATTCGATCCACTATTCCGATCTTGGCGGACTTACAGGGAACATAGCACCCTGCTTGAGCCATCAGAACGATCAGCCCGATCTGCCGCAGGTAGGTGGATTTACCAGCCATGTTGGGGCCGGTAACCAGGAGAAAACGGTTCTGTTCGCGGTCCATCTCCAGGTCGTTTGGAACGAATTTCTCCCCTCCCGGCAGGAGTTTCTCAACCACAGGATGCCTTCCATCCATCATGGTTATAGCATCGTTATCGTCGACCTCGGGGCGGCAGTAGTTCTCCTCTGCCGAAACCGTCGCATACGAGCAGATGACGTCCAGAATGGCGATTAATCTGGCATTGGCCTGGATGTCGGCGCTGCGCTGAGTTACGCGGCTCCTGAGATCTTCGAATAACTGCGATTCGAGGTTCTTTATCTTTTCTTCAGCACCCAGAACCCTCGATTCCATCTCTTTCAGTTCCGGGGTGATATAACGCTCGGAATTGACCAGAGTCTGTTTGCGTATATAATTCTCAGGAACTTTTTCGGCGTGCGTCTTGGTGACTTCGATATAGTAGCCGAAAACGCGGTTGAAGCCGATCTTCAGCGAGGAAATTCCAGTTGCACTTCTCTCTTTTTCCTGTTGGGAATGAATCCACCCCTTGCCGGAATGAGTAATCTGATGCAGTTCGTCCAGTTCCTCGTTGACTCCATCTCGAATCATGCCGCCATCACGGATGGACACAGGCGGCGAATCGACCAGCGATTTGGCAATGTCTTCGACCGTATCGGGAAGCGGGATCAGATCACGCTTTATCCCCCCGAGCAGGCTGTCATCCTGATCAGGAAGGAGAGATTGTAGATCGGGGAGCTTCTCCAGAGAACGACGTAGCGCCTGCATATCACGGCCGTTGACGCGGCCCAGGGAAACGCGTGCCACGGAACGCTCGAGATCGGTTAATCCCGATAAGAGCTTCTCAATCTGCACGCGCAGCTTACGCTGCGATAGCAGCGTGGAAACTGCATCCAAACGGCAGTTTATCTCACCTGTGTCGAGCAGCGGGCGTTCGAGCCAGCGCCTTAGAAGTCTGCGCCCCATAGGGGTAGCGGTCTTATCTAAAACCCCATAAAGCGTCCCTTCCCTGCTGGCTGAGAAGGACATCGGTTCTATCAGCTCGAGGTTGCGGCGGGTGGGCGCATCCAGAATCATGCCCGATTCGACCCGCTCCACAGAAAGCGTTCTCACGTGAATCAGTTCGCGCTTCTGGTGCTCGCGCAGATAGAATAGCGCCGCGCCAACAGCGCTGATGGCGGCAGTTTCCCCGTCCAGCCCGAAACCTTTCAAAGAGAGCACTTTAAAATGATCTCTGATAACTTCTTCGGCGTGATCCGGGGCGAAAATCCAGTCGTCCAGCGGGGTAATTACCGGATTCATCGTCGGCGGGAAAGGTCCGGGAGGAGCGGTAACGCTGGCAGCATGTATGATCTCAGTCGGCCGGATGGCTATCAAGCGATCCATCCAGCGATCCTGGGGCACAATAGATACCGACAGTTCACCCGTGGTTATGTCCGCTTGCGCCAGAGCCGCCACACCATCGGCAATCGAACTGGAAACGAGAAAGCGGTTGTCCGTATCTGCCAGCGCGCCCTCGGTCAGCGAAGTTCCTGCGCTGACAACTTCGACGACCTCTCGTTTCACGACCCCCTTGGCCAGCTTGGGATCTTCCACCTGCTCGCAGATGGCCACCTGGTAACCGCCGCGCACCATCTTATCCAGATACTGATCTAATGCGTGATAAGGAAAACCGGCTAAGGGAACCTTTTCGTTTAAGTGTTCGCCGCGGGTGGTTAAGGCGATACCCAGCACGTCGTGTGCGATTTTGGCGTCTTCAAAGAACATCTCATAGAAATCCCCCATGCGGAAGAAGATCACCTTCTCAGGATACTGCTTCTTCACAGCCAGATATTGAGCCATCGCCGGTGTGGGCGTGCGCATGGGTAATTCCGATAATTTTGGTTGCGTCAGATCTTGGCTGCGATAGCAGGTGTGACCTGACGCTGTTCTCGCGGATAGAGCCTGACAGAAAGATAAACGATTTTAATTTGATTCGTCCCGGTCGAAAAGGATTCACAAAACAAAATCACTAATCCAGAAATATAACAATAAATCCCCAATTGCGCAAGGGGATTTCGGGGGATTGGGGATTGGGGATGTTTTAGATTGCAGATTGGAAATTGGAAAATGCAAATTTGGCTATGGCGGTGCATTCAAATTGGATGTCAATCTGTCAAGAATGCAAGTAGTGCAATTAATTCACAAGTCTATGATATATTCATAAGATTTTAGCTTCCCATTTTCCCCGGTCCCATGCCTCGCAATGTATATTCCAACGTCTCCCCATCGTTAACGGGATAATGGCTATAGCTGATTTAGCTGCTTTGGAGACCAATTGTTCAGCTTCATCAATTGAGGCACCCATCTTTCGAAGTTTTATCTTAAGTTCTTTTTTAGCTTGGTTAGCACCACTACTATGTCCCGATTTCGCTTCTATTAAAGTTAAAAATACATGACCACGATAAAATCTAAGAAACGCACCATCAAATTCCGCAATGGTATTATGATTCTCATCTTCAAATAATAATTCACAATTTGAGACTAAGATTTTTCCATCAGGTGAATTTCTTATTTCGCGTCGTAAGCATTCTGACTCGCATACTCTATCTTTTTCGACTCCGTCTTTTTTCAATTTATTCGCAATTTTTCTTGACCAGGATTTTCTCTCAGCTTTGAGAACGATCTGCAGATCAACATTCGCTTGCGAAGTAGCTGTTTTTATTCTTATTTCTATTCCTTCTCTTATAAACCTTTTAATACATGTAATGAAAAGATTTCGAAGATTATCCTCTAACCAATATTCCACCCACTCTTTTGGTATATTCCAATCCTTGTATGTTTTTACTATGTACTCTAGCAAGCCCTTTAAAATAAGACCTTCATTCTCCTCTTTCGTATCACTATTTTCAAAAATATCAACAATTGCTCCTATTCCATCCTCCGTTTTAAATGTAGTTGCAAATGTTCTCCAATGATCTGACTGAAAAGAACTATTTAAACTTTCTTCTTCTTTAAAAACTTTGCATTCATCCATTGAAAAAATAAAATAAG
>CBDUWK010000031.1:0-11989 GCA_965370905.1 uncultured bacterium
AGAGCCGCCTCTTGGCCGAAGAGTTGGCTAAGCCTTACCGGTTCGAGAATCTAGTCGGTGGCAACGAAAGGATGCTCGAAATCTATTCCCTGATAGAGGATGTGGCGGGGACTAATACCACAGTGCTGGTAATGGGGGAGAGCGGTACGGGTAAGGAATTAATATCGCAGGCGATACACTACAACAGCCCGCGCAACCGCAAACCGCTGGTGAAGGTCAATTGCGTTACGCTCTCGGAATCGCTGCTGGAAAGCGAGCTCTTCGGGCATGAAAAAGGCGCTTTTACGGGTGCGGTGGGGATGAAGCGGGGGCTCTTCGAGATTGCCGACGGCGGCACCCTGTTCTTAGATGACATCGGCGAGATGTCGCTCTCTACGCAGGTGAAACTGCTGCAGTTCCTGCAGGATGGGACGTTCAGGCGCGTGGGGGGAACGCAGGATCTTTCTGTGGACGTACGGGTGATTGCGGCGACCAACCGTGATCTGCAGAAGATGGTAAAGGAGGGACACTACCGGGAGGACCTGTACTACCGTCTGAATGTCTTTCCCATTACCATACCGCCGTTGCGGGAACGCCAGGGCGATATAGCCAAGTTGGCCAGATACTTCCTGCAGCGTTTCAGCCAGGAGATGGGGAAGAAGCTGGAGGGATTCAAGCCCAAGGCTATGCGCACCCTGGAGAATCATCCCTGGCCGGGAAACGTGCGGGAACTGGAAAACGCCATCGAAAGAGCGGTCGTTCTCTGCAAGGACGAATGGATAGATGAAAGGATATTAGTTTTTCTCAATCCCTCTGAAGTTCAAATAAATGTCGATTTTGGTTCACAGTTGACAAACCTTGAAGGATCGCTGCAGATCCAGGTGGATTCCTTCGAAAAGCGCGTGCTCCAGGAAGTGCTGGAAGAATGCGATGGCAACCGCAGCCAGGCGGCACGCAGACTCTCCGTTAACCGCACCACCCTCTTAGCCAAGATAAAGAAGTACGACCTCGACCTCGAAGAATGCGAGGCGTGCGAAGTATAACACCCTGTCAAAATTCACCCGCCTTGGAATTACCCCACCTGTCAATAATTCCAACAGTTATTTTATTTACAGTATTTTGTGTTATCTGTAAGTAACATTATAATAGATATTTACGATCACTTGACATGGTGAGGCTAACTGGCATCCGTTTTGCTTTTTAGATGATTGAAGCCGCAATAAAGTTGGGAATTAACCTAAGACACCTGAATGCGGCGTTTTGATCCGATGGTCGAGTTCTTTGAAGACAGCCAGCGTGGCAGCCGAAATCCCTTACACTTCGCACTGATCTAAATTCGGCGCTGCCTCCGCTGATGCCGCCGGGGTTAACCAGATCCCGATTTCGGGGCTAACGTCCTGACCACAGGGCCCCCGGCAGCGATTTGAGACCCTGTCTCCTTTGAGGCGGGGTCTCGCTATTTTATCTCTCCCCAGCCGTACCTTCGCCACATCGCATCGTGCAAATGAACTCTGTAGAGCAGCCCGGTAGATCCCAAAGCGAGCAATCCCTGTCGCGTAGCGCTGAAGAAGTCTGATTCATTCGCCCAGATAGCTTCGACTATCTCGTGTTTGTCCTTTGGATCCAAGACTGGTTCCTCCGGTCTCTTCAGTTTGGTCTGAAACACATGCGAAGTCCATCTTATTCTCTCGATTCCGCACACAAAATCCACCCTTACGCGCAGCAGGTATTTATCCAATTCAACTTCAATTCCCAGTTCTTCAACGCCTTCCCGCAGCGTGCCCTCTTCGAAACTTTCACCCGGATTCAGACCTCCGGAAGGGGGCCGGAATGCTCCAGGTGGGTACATGGGTTTGCGGGTAACGGCCAAGCAATCGTTGTGATAAAGGTATATGGTTACATCGTGCGCACGGTCGTTCTTTTGAGTTGAGCGGATAAAATCGAAATGCTCTCGGGGTGTAGGATAATTGAGTCTCAATCTCTTCGGTGAGCCGTATCTCTCTTCCAGATATTTTACTGTTTCATTAGTAACGAACATCATACCTCCAATTGCTAACTAAATATAATAATTTAGGCGAAATGAACGCAAGCTAAAGGTTGGAAAACAGCTCAAAACGAGAATTCCGGATTTTCGTTGACTTGCTTATGGCTATTTAGTATATTAGTTAAATTTATAACGAGGAAAGACGATGAATTTTGGCCCGGTTTTACTCTTTTTCGCTGCTGCCGCTGCGACCGTTTTTGTCGCGATACTGATGAACCGGATTTTGGCTCCCAGACGACCGGATCCAATCAAGCTATCGACATACGAATGCGGGGAAGAGGCGGTAGGAACGCCCTGGATTCGTTTCAACACCCGTTTTTATGTAATCGCGCTGATTTTTATTGTATTCGATGTAGAAGTGCTATTTCTGTTCCCCTGGGCAGTGAACCTCCGTGAATTAGGTATGTTCGCCTGGATCGAGATGGCGGTATTTATAGTAATTTTATCCGTGGGTTTAGCCTATGTATGGGTGAAGAAAGATCTGGAATGGATCAAACCGAATCCCGATGAACTGCTCATATCGAGAGAGGATAAACCGCTTGCGAATAAATAGAATTTACGATTCACGCGAGGTGGCTCTTTAGCCACCTCGCGCGCATGTAACTGCATCTGCTGATTTTCTTTATCTGCACAGGTCAAACATGAGCCTCATAGAAGGACGATACGGTCCTAATATCCTGATCACTTCGGTGGATAAGCTGTTTAACTGGGGGCGAGGCAGTTCACTCTGGCCGTTGACGTTCGGCCTGGCGTGCTGTGCGATTGAAATGATGTGCACGGCCGCGTCGCGTTTCGATCTGGACCGGCTGGGGGTGTTCATGCGTCCGACCCCGCGACATGCTGACGTTATGATCGTGGCGGGAACCGTGACCGCCAAGATGGCGGAGCGTATCTGGCGCTTGTACAATCAGATGCCGGAACCACGTTGGGTAATAGCCATGGGTTCCTGCGCCAACTCCGGCGGTCCATACTGGCAGCATGGGTATAATGTGGTCAAGGGTGTGGATGAAATCATTCCTGTGGACGTCTATGTCCCAGGATGCCCACCCCGTCCAGAGGCACTGCTCGATGCTTTCTTCCAACTTAAAGAGAAGATAAGTAAGGAAACGCTGGCGAAAAAGCCGGCTTGATGAATCATAATTGTATGGCATTTATCTTCCAAAAGTGAGTGTTTTGTAATGAAAGTTCAATCGAACTTAGCTACAATGTTGTTACTACTAGCAGTCTGCTGTTCTTTCCTGACGGACGCATCGGCGCAGACTGGAGAAGAGGTTACCTACTACCTTTTCCGTATCCATCTATCAACTACTTCCAACCGAGCTGCATTGGTTATCGCCAATTCAGATCATATTTTAAAGTCGAGAGTTATTCAGGCTACTTGCACTCCGGAAAACTACTCCTACCGAAGTGATGGGATATCTTTAGAGCAACCGGTAAGAACTGCCAGATCTGGAAACAGGATTGAGGTTACGGTTGAATATGCGATAAGACCAGATGGTCTTCATCAGCCCCTTGACGTATTCTTGCGGTTAACACCGCTAAACGAAACTTTCGTGAAAGTGTATTCAATAAGCCCGAGGGGGATGGAAATCATACATGAGGACACCTTTAGAGTTACGGATAGAACAAATCGTGATGCGCTGATTCGTTCTTTTAAAGTTGATATTTCCTCACTTGGAGATGAGTCGCCCATTACTACGGTCTTGGAGCGACCAACGGTACCAAAGATGATATGGGCGTACTATTACACCTGGTACTGGATGAAACGTTGGTCGCGTGGAGATTTAAAAGATCAACCGCTGGATAAATATAATTCCGGCGATCCGGTCGCGATGGAACGGCATATTGACCAGGCAAAGAGCGCAGGTATCGATGGATTTATGTTTTCTTGGTGGGGACCTGATTACGACCGGAAACTCAAATCTCTATTAAACGTAGCCGAACAGAAGGATTTCAAGGTAGCTATCTATTTCGAGACACTAGCTAACGCTTTAAAGAGAAGAGATGACACTCCCGATCCTGACATAATCCTGGATTGGCTCGAACATGCGATCACGACTTTTGGAGACCACCCTGCCTTTATGAAGGTGAATGGTAGGCCTGTTATTGTCTTGTGGGCCTCTTTGGCAGTCCCCTTGGATGAGTGGAAAATAATTTTATCCCATCTGCGTGAGAAGAATTTGGATGGTATTTTCATATCAATGAGTTTTAAAGAAGAGGACTTGGATGTTTTTGACGGACTGCATAAGTATAGTATAACCATTCATGACAATTTAGCTGAAAGTTATAAAAAAATTGCCAAACTCATTCACCATTACAACCTGTTTTCCCCGAGAACTGAATCAACTGTCTCCGAAAGCAGAGCACCTAAAATCTGGGCAGCAATAGTCACGCCCGGGTATGATGATTGTTTAGCACGTCCGGAAACAGGTTTTATTGTGTCCAGGGATGAAGGTCAAACCTACCGTCAAACGTTTGATGCGGCTATTGCCAGTGATCCGGATTGGATCTTTATCACCTCCTGGAACGAATGGCCTGAACACACCTATATAGAACCAAGCAGGCTTTACGGCGACAAATACCTAAAAATCACAAAAGAGTACGCCGATAAGTGGAAAAGCGAATAGTACTTTTAGATGCATTCGTCAAGAAAGAGTGTTATTACTTGAAGCTATATGCTTTAGACTGAATCAAGTTTTAAAATAGGTGTTAAAATGAATAAAAGCAGAAGAATATACACTTTTGCAGTAATTATACTAGTAGGGCTCGGGATAAGTATCCAAATATGGGCGTCAACCTATTGGCCAGCGAATTTTGACAGTGACGAAGCCATCAATGGACTGATAGCACTCCACGCAACTCAAGGTGAATTCGCTCCTTATTTCTATGGAGATAACTACCTGGGTAGTTTAGAACCTATTATTTCATCTCTTTTTTTTAGGATCTTCGGTAGTAGTGTGTTAGCATTGAGGTCAAGCAGTCTTATTTTCTATTTTTTATTTCTTATCCTGAATTACTTTTTAATACGTCGGTTATGGGGCGAACAAGTTGCTTTAATCTGTCTTATCACGATCGCATTTCCGGGTTGGAAAATGCTACAATGGTTGTTCAGACCCGTTGCGGTATTTGGTCCGTTATTGGTAACGGTAACAACCATAATGCTTTTATTATCGAATCGAAATAAAAATGGTGCGTTCCCGGTAAGACGTAATCTGTTCATTGGTATATTAGGCGGGTTTGGATTATGGCTACATCCAATGTGTTTATATTATCTTGTGATATTCGCCATTACATATGTGCTCCAAACACCGGAATGGGCTAAGCTGTATACAGTATGCAAAGACTATTGTCGGAGTAAATTGCATATTTCGGTAGAATATATCATCGCATCAATTACTCTGCTTGCTACTCCTTTGTTCTTTATTGTTGTGTTTCTTCTAAGACCGGAGTACAATTTTTTAGTAATTATAGCTCTGTTAATCACATTCATTATCGGCTCTTTGGTATTAGTGCTACTCTGGAAATTGAGCCATCGGCAGAGACATCTCATTTCTGGGCTGCTCTATCTGGGCTTAGGCACAATAATAGGAAATTCACCCCAATGGCTTACCTGGGTAATAGGAGGAAGGAGACCCTCTTTTGGGCCTGGTGCAGTGACTGATCCAGGCGGTATTTTCAGCGGTATATACAACCAAGCACAATTGTTATTTAAAGAATTACTCCCGTTGCTTTTTGGGTTACCCATAATAACCAATATTCCTGATTATATGATTGAAGATTTTGTCACTTTCAATTCTCTAACTGGCGGTCAGACTGTTTTATGGTTGACAGCTACTGTGATAATTCTGGCAGCCGTGATATATTTTATTTTCTCCCAAAAGAAAACGATTTGGGCTGTAATAACACTGTCCCCTATCTCGGGTAAAAATAAATGGAATGTCATTTATACACTCTTGTTTTCGCTGTTGTTAGTTATAGTAGTATTTACTGCTAATGTAACGGATAATAATGGAATCAGGTATTTGTTACCATCCTGGCATGCATGGACTTTGTTATTGGCATTATTCTTTTCATTTTTGATCGCCAGACAAAGAATACTGGGATACATCACTATCGGTTTATGGATTATTATCGTAGGATTTGGCAACCTTCATATTGTGAAGCATGAATGGAGTAAGGATCAAGCAAGATGGTATGAACCTGAAAAGATAGCACAAATAGAGAAATTTTTAATTGATAATGACACATATGGTGGTTTTTCAGATTTCTGGTCTGCATATGCCTTAACATATTTGACAGAGGAAAGACTTATTTTTTCTCAGTATAGTGGTGTAATAAGAATCCCTGAATATGAGCAGGAAGTCATTGAAATGCCGAGAAAAGCGCTGATTTTCTGTCCGAGGGTTCAATTATCAGAGTCGTTATCACTAAATGAACTTCGCATCAAATTGACTTCAGGAATTGGTAGTGGTCCAATTTACAGAAGGCTTAGAAACGAAATACAAAATAAACAGCTACTTGACCGCCGAAATATATCAGGCTGGGATATCTGGCTGCTTACTGAAGAACTCTAATTGGTCATTAATCTCAATATTTAATGGTATAAGACTGGTTTGTTAGCAGTTTAAAATATAACCTCAGAATGTATTAGAAAAAATGACCACTGAAGAAATATGTCAGCACTTAAACGCTAATGGTTTCCAGGTAACCCACCAGGAAACTACACCCGATCCGCACATAGAGGTTCAAAAGGAATCAATTCAGGAGATGGCTTTGTACCTGCGCGATAATCCTGAATTATCATTTGATAACCTCATGTGTCTTTCCGGTATTGACCACGAAGAGAGCCTCGAAGTGGTTTATCACCTTTTATCATACCAACATCGACATCGCATCACCCTGAAAACGCAATGTACCAAAGACGATGCCGTCGTTCCCACCGTATCTCTGATCTGGCGGACTGCGGATTGGCATGAGCGTGAAGCTTATGATCTGGTAGGAATACACTTTGAAGGTCACCCCGACCATCGTCGTCTTCTCTTACCTGAAGACTGGGTGGGGCACCCATTACGCAAGAACTATGAACCGCCGGCAAGCTGGCATGACATCCCCCTAACCGAAGAACTTCCCAATTCGACTGATGAAGGAAACTAAAGAACTGAACGTCCCGCTGGGACCGACTCCCGGGAAATGGGAGTTGCTGAGCAGAGGCGTCGATCCCTTCGGCGAACGTATGACTCTGCAAATGGGACCTCAACATCCCGCCACACATGGTGTATTGCGTCTCGAATTAGAGACCGACGGTGAAGCAGTTACCAAAATCACCCCTCATATCGGTTACCTGCATCGCTGCTTCGAAAAAGTGGCAGAAAACGTTACCTACCCACAAGTGATCCCTTATGTGGATCGCATGGATTACCTGGCCAGCATGAATATGAGCCTGGGTTACGTTTTAGCCGTTGAAAAACTGATGGATATCGAGGTCAACGACCGGGTCCAAACTTTGCGAGTACTGGTCTGTGAATTGAACCGAATTGCCAGTCATTGTGTCGCCCTGGCGACTTACGGTTTGGACGTCGGCGCCTGGACTCCATTTCTGTATTTGTTTCAAGCTCGCGAGCACATCATAGATCTTCTGGAGGAACTCAGCGGCGGGCGTCTACTATTCAACTACATCCGCATAGGAGGATTAGCGCACGACGTCCCTGATAATGGTTGGCTGAAGAAGGTGGGTGAATTCCTCGATTACTTCCAGCCCAAAATCCCCGAACTGAACGATCTGCTCACCTATAACAAAATCTTTATCGAGCGGACTGCAGATGTGGGCGTCATGTCACAGGAGGTGGCGATTCAATACGGAGTTACGGGACCAAATCTGCGGGCCACCGGATTCGATTACGACATGCGCCGGGATGCACCCTACAGCGGTTATGAAAATTATGAATTCGAACCGCAGTTGGGCCGAGGGGAAAAAGGCGTCGCCGGTGATTGCTGGGATCGGTGGATAGTGCGCGTCAGAGAGATGGATGAATCGGCGAAGATCGTTCGGCAGGCTGTTGCTAGATTGCCTGAAGGAGACGTTAAGGAGAAAATTCCGAAATCCTTCAACAAGATGCCCGTGGGTGAAGTTTACGTGAGTACTGAAGCGCCGCGCGGAGAACTTGGAATATATTTGATTTCAGATGGCACCAAGAAACCGTATCGGGTGAAAGCCCGGTCCGGAGCGTACACCGTTACTTCTGCGTTACCGGCCTTTGCAGTTGGAGGATTGATCGCAGATCTGGTTGCAATCGTAGCCAGCATCGATATCGTGCTGGGTGAGGTGGACCGATGAACTTCATTGCCGAAAATGTTTCGCTGCTGCTATCGATAGTTTATGCTGTCGGTGTGTTACTTTTCCTGACTCTGTTCGTGCTTCTATGTAACTGGTTCGAGAGGAAGATAGCGGCACACATGCAGGACCGGCTGGGACCGATGGAAACCGGCGGTTGGCACGGCTGGGCGCAACCGATAGCCGATTCCATTAAGCTGCTGATAAAAGAGGATATCATCCCGGATGCCGCCGATTCGAAACTCTTCCGGTTAGCTCCCTATATCGTTTTCATCGGCAGTCTGGCTGGATTTGCAGTTCTGCCGTTTGCGGCAAATTTAATCGGAACAGATCTTAACATCGGCGTTTACTACGTGATCGCGGTTACTTCGCTGGTAACGATCGGACTCTTGATGGCAGGCTGGTCTTCAAACAACAAGTGGTCGCTTTACGGCGCCATGCGTTCTGCTGCACAAATGGTTTCGTATGAGATTCCAGTAGCCATAGCGCTCTTAATTCCCGTTATGACAGCCGGTACGATGTCGATGAATGAGATTGTCCAGAATCAGGCCGGGGGTTTCTGGAACTGGTATGTATTCCAGACACTTCCATTTAGTTTAGTCGCCTTTATTATTTATTTCTGGGCTTCATTGGCGGAAACAAACCGCACGCCTTTCGACCTGCCCGAAGCGGAATCAGAACTTGTGGCTGGTTATTTCACGGAATATTCGGGGATCCGTTTCGCCTTCTTCTTTTTAGCTGAATACGGCGACATGTTCGTAGTTTCTGCGGTAGCTGCGACGGTATTCCTGGGCGGCTGGCAGGCTCCGCTGCCAATCTTAGATTTCGTCCCGGCTCCCATCTGGTTCATCGGGAAAACGCTGTCGCTGGTGTTCGTGCAGATGTGGCTGCGCTGGACGCTGCCGCGCCTGCGGGTAGATCAGCTTATGCACATCTGCTGGAAAATATTCCTGCCGTTTTCGTTCGCGAATTTACTGTTGGTAGGTTTGTGGGTGGTTTTGAAGGGGTAGCGTCAACGTTTGATCACGGATTGACACGGATTAAACAGATTACGCGGATAAGAAGGTCCAACGCGTGTCATTGCTGCGCAGGCAGGAATCCAGAAAAAGGCTAGACGGTGCGGAGATGATGATACCCACTGTAGAACTGTGGGGCACCCGAGCAGATCTTATAATGTTCTTGGTTAGGATATTTTGAGGTTAGCATGAAAGGTATGGATTACGGATTTGTATGTATCTTGGATGCTTTGGGTACAAAGGGGTCGTGGAAACAAGAAGACCCAAAAAATCAAGTTGAATTGATTGAAGGTTTCGTAAAAAATCTAAAAACAAATATAACGGCTCCATTAGATGATGATGAGAAAAGAAGATTGAAAATAATGAACTTCTCTGATTCGATATTTATAACCTTCGTATGTTCCAAATCAAACTTTTTAGAGGAGAAAATGCGCCTCATCTGGTTCTGTGATCTATTGAATTCTCCATTTCAAGAAGCATTAATAGATGGACTCTTCTTACGAGGATCAATATCACAGGGCTCTTTCTACAGAAAAAGTAATATGCTAATCGGACCTTGTGTTGATGATGCAGCTTCCTACTATGAGAAAGCGAATTGGTTTGGAATCATTTGTACACCTTCTACAACTTATGCTCTTAGCTATGCATTAGCCTTAGAGAAAACGAAAAATGTGCAAAAAGAATTCAGAATTGTTGCTAATGTAAAGGATGATCCATACAAAGATCATTTCGTGATTGAATACGACGTGCCTATGAAAGGTTCACAAAGTGAATATCTTTTCGTGATTGATTGGCCTAAATTATTTAGTGCCTCAAGATTCAATATAGCAATGGGGGTCGAACCACGCGATAATTTAAAGCTACTATTTTCTAAATATCCAATTCCTGAATCAGCTATTGAAAAATATAACAATACACTAGCATTTTTTGATTCTCGTTGTGCAAACAATCAGGACAAGTGATCTAATAGATCCAGAATTCAACAAACCTCGACAACAACCAATAGCAAATAAAAAAACCACGCACGGGTGCCCCACAGTTCTACTGTGGGAGTATTAGCGGGAAAATGAAAAAAGGACCACAATTTAATGTATGAGCCAAATTGATCAAATTTCAAGTGTAGAGACTCTGACAAAAACAGAAAAAGATAATGTACTTTAAATTGATATAGGATACATGGAGGTGAGATGAAAAGGCTAATACTTGTTTTGTTTTTTACCTTAGTATTTGCAAGCTGCTTGCCCACAACGCAAAAGCTATCCTATCTACAGCTAGATATGACTAAGAGTGAGACAACCGACGCTATTGGACCGCCTGTATCCGTTAGGGGGTCGATAAAAAACAAATATAATCAGATTGTAGATGTTTGGGAGTACGAACTATATAAGAAAGGTAGGAGAAGAGATTATTGGTTATTCTTTGTGGGCGATCGACTTGTGCAGTGGGGTGAGGCTGGAGACTGGAACAACAAAAATATCTATGAGATAAGGTTCCGCTGATGTCTGATATTACCACGGGTGCCCCACAGCTCTGCTGTGGGTAAGACACTAAAATAAATAATTCTGAATACTGACTCCTGACTACTGAATCCCAATAATATGCATCCACTATACAAATACTTCCGCGACCTCTATCTGGGGGTGACGACCATCCTGATTGGCATGGGAGTGACCTTCAGGCATCTTTTTACGCCTGCCATTACGGTGCAGTACCCGCACCAGAAATTGGTCTATCCGCCGCGAGCGCGCACCATGCTGGCGCTGGATTTCGAGACCTGTAACGGCTGTCAGCAATGCACCAGAGCCTGCCCGGTGGAAATTATTCACGTGGAAACCGTCAAAGCACAACCCGGAGATGATCTGGGAAACACACCCGATGGCAAACCCAAGAAATTGCACGTGGTTCTGTTCGACGTGGAGATGTCGAAATGTGTGCACTGCGGATTGTGCACTGAAGTCTGTCCAACTGAATCCATCCACTGGAAAAACCAGCATGAGGAAGTAGTTTACGCTCGTGCCGAACTGATGCGTTATTGGTCCAAGTATTCGGCAGAGGAGCGACAAAGGCTGAAAGATCGCGACGAGGTGATAAAAGCGGAAAAAGCTAAGAAGGCTGCCGAAGCCGCGGCTGCAAAAGAGGCTGCCGCAGCCAAAGCGCCACCCGTAGAAAGACCTGAGAAAGCTGAAGCTGAAGAAGCCTCCAAGCCGGCAACAGAGAAGGATTCAGACAGCGTGAAAACAGCAGGTGCACCTGCCCCGCCATCTGCAGAAAAAGCGAAAGAGAAAAATGACGTTGACACTACCGAATCCTCTGGCGAGGGAAATGGAAAGGAGGACGCATGATCACTGAAATTTTAACCCAGATCATCTTCTGGTTCTTCGTCGTTCTGACAGTGGGTTCCGCTATCGTGGTGGTTTTCAACAACAAGATTATCTATTCCGCCTTTGCGCTTTTATTCACGCTCTTCGGAGTAGCAGGATTATATATATTTTTAGCGGCGGACTTTCTTGCTGCCAGCCAATTGTTGGTTTACGTTGGCGGCATACTTACGCTGATAATCTTCGGTGTATTCCTGACGACTAAACTGCATAATTTGAGCATCCCGGAGCAGACCCATCA
>CBDUWK010000032.1:0-11815 GCA_965370905.1 uncultured bacterium
AACCTGAGTAGGATTGTATCCTATGGACACCATCAGGTTGTATAAATCGCTGTAGTTTACGAAGAGATCGTCTCCGTCATTGTCGTGGATGTCATCCCAGAGCAGTTCCACCTGGTCCGTTGGCCCGGGGTCGAGAAGTTTGGGATTTTCTTCTCCCACGACATTGATATAGGATTGGGAGTCTTCATCCCAGATTACATCACAGAAGCCAACCGAACTCAAAGCCAGAAAAACGATCGCGGCAAAACCTGTGATTGAAATGGATCGAACAAGGTTCATGATCTTCTCCTTTTGTTTTGTTTGACTATGACTTTATCTGATTTGTGCCACTCGAGCGATTTTACCCACTTCAACCTCAATCGCTGGATGAGTGTTCTGGTGAAAACAGGTCATAGTACCGAGTCAGGAAGTAAATGCCGAGGAGAGAAATCAGCGGGCTAGTGCGAGAAGTGTTCGGTAAAAAGGGTGGATTTCAGATATACCGTGAAATCCACCATCACTCTTTGCGAGTATGACAAATATAACGAATTTAAACACGAATGTCAAGCAAATTTTATATCAATTGAGATTTTTCTAAAATTCGTCAGGCGGGAAAAGTAAAATTACCCCAATGGGATTTTTCCTTGAATTAAACCGAATTTCCCTCTTGTAGCGCGTACGGGAATCGAACCCACAACCTGCGGATTAAGAGTCCGCTGCTGTTGTGCGTAAAATCGCCCTCACACAATTTTAACGCGATTAAAGATGGAAAAAGAAAAGCCGGATCCAGAATTGGATCCGGCTGTTTGCTATATTGGTCTTATTACCCAAAGCTCAAAGGTTCCCCCAAAGGAGTCCTCTCAGGAAAATCTTTACTTCAATACTGAAAGATTTAAAGGCAATTCTGAGATTCTATCTTTAACGTATAATTCTGTGTTCTCAGAAACCATAACCTGGATTGTGACGACTACTCGGTCATATACGATTAATTCTTTGTTTAAAACCAACCCTGAAGGGCACACTAATGTCCATTACCAGCAAACCTATCATCTGCTATGTCACGATCTGCACCCAGATTGTCAAGCCAACCAGCTTTGGCGTTCGGGTAACTATCAAATCTCGGTACATACGGTTTAATATCTAAGAGCGGCGTGCCATCCAGCATATCCATATCAAGGACATTCAGTATTCCCGATGCTTCGTTTATGCTTAGTAATCGCACCGCCGAGAGGCCAATGGGATTCGGTCGGCTGGGCGCGCGGGTGGCAAATAGGCCTCTATCGACGACGTCTCGATAGGGGATAATGGAAAGTTTGGCGGGCGCGGCACGATGGAGGTGATAGATCAGCCAGATCCGGTCAAATCCCTCCAGGTCTTTAAGGCCAAGTCGAAACTCTGGAAATACCTCTACCTCACCGGCAACATCGCGCGCCGCATACGGCTGGATCGGTGTGCCCTTCTGAGTCTTATGCGGAGTACTGATGGTACCGATTGGCTGGAATGTTACCGGTTTTAACTGCATCATGTTATTTAAGCCATCCCTTAATGGCCACAATTACTTTTTCCAGTGGACACAAGTTTACCTATTGCGTACTGTTCAGCGGCTGTATCCGCATCGTCGTTGTCACAGAATACCACTTCGATATTGCGGCGGGAAAGATCCATAACCAATCGTGGTCCCATGCCTCGAGCGATCATTACCTGGCAATCATCCAGCGCATTGAGAAGCTCTCCATGATCATTGTGTCCGTGCTGTTTTTCGGTCTGCTCACCATTGCATTCGCCTTTCGCATGGGCTGTGAAAGTATTGTCGCGATATTCGAGCTTTACTGCTTGACTCTCATTTATATCATAGATCACGAAACCGCGCGCGCGTCCTGTGTGCGCGGCCATATTGATACCATCATCGGACGGTATTGCGATACGCATTATTTTTAACCTCTCTTGATGTAGATTTAATCTTTTGTTCAGCTTTTATCTGATCTTCCTGCACCTCTATTGCCGGGTCCTCCTTTGCATTGCCCCAATTGACGAGGGCCTGAGTCAGTTCGATAGATATTTGCGGAGCTGCAGGAAGGGCATCCTTCCGGTTTTCCCGTTCCAAAGGTTTCCTCCCAGGTATGCCCGCAGTCTTTACATTCAAACTGTCGTTTTTTCATTTCTATTTTCCTTGTTTCGAATAACTAATCTATATTCAGGATATCCTTGATTTTATTTAGTAATTGATCTCGATCAATCGGTTTCTCAAAATAGCCTGCGGGAGGATCAACCTGTTTTCTCGTCTTAATGAACTTTTCAAATGCACTTGATATACCAGTGATGATTATTACCGGGATATCCCGCAGTTCCTCAGCCTCATGCAAATTGCGATACATCTTCAGACCAGATTCTTTCGGCATGGTGATATCGAGTGTGATGAGGTCTGGTTTTTGAGATTTCGCTATTTCGAACCCTTCTTGACCATCTACTGCAGTAAGTACCGCAAATCCATTATCCTCGAAGTACAAAGTAAGATATCTTACTACGTCTGGTTCGTCATCTACGATGAGGATGGTTTTTCTCTCTGTATTAACCATGATTTATCTCCCTGTTTTTAATTAACAAAGTGTCACTTTTTCAACGCTTCGAGGGCGCGTTTGAGGGCTTCCGGATCGGCACTTTTCAATTTATTCATTAACCTCGAGCGCAAATCGTTATCAGTTGTTTCAGGCTTCGATGGCACTTCTATACCCACCAGCTGGCATACAGCATTTACATATGCCTCGGGGCTGACCGGCTTCTCCAGATAAATCCCCGGACCGTGCATCATCAACTCTTCTAGGTCGGATTTGCCCAAATCATCGCGCGCATGACCGGTGACAATTAAAACCGGAATCTTTGCCCATTCCTTATTTTTTCGCAACTCCCGATGGAACATCGCTCCGGAATGCTTCGGCATGACCAGATCAAGGGAGATCAAGTCCGGTGGTTCTTCTTTGACGTTTTCCAAAGCCTCATAACCGTCATTGGCGGTTACAACCCGAAATCCGGCATCCTTTAGCGCAGCCTTGAGATAACTACGGACGTCCGGTTCGTCGTCGACAACGAGAACCTTTTTGCTTTCGTCTGTCATAAAAAAACCTCTGTATTAGGGATTTTTCGTGCTGTTCTAATTTTCCTTATTTCCTTTAATCTCGGCTGCCAATAATTCCAGCCGTTTACGTGGCAGACTGATCCGGAATGTTGAGCCAACTCCCGGTTCACTTTCAATATTTATGGTACCACCATGTTCTTGGACGATTTTCCGGGTCGTCAACAATCCCAACCCCGTTCCCTTGCTGGCTTTGGTGGTAAAGAAGGTGGTGAATACCTTACTTTTCACTTCCGAATCCATCCCACATCCATTATCAGATACCTCGAAAATGAGTGTTCCGTCACTTTCGATCGTTAATACTTCTACTCTACCTCCATTGGTGTCCCGTGTTATAGCCGCATCGATGGCGTTAGACACGAGATTCGTAAGGCAGGCTTCCATACCTTCTGGATCTAACGGGGCTGCATGCACGCCTTTGCCGCGTTTAAATACGAGTTCAACACCCTGTTTTTGGGCGGCATCCTGATACAGTTCAACGATGTTGCGGGCCAACGTATTGGGATTGGTTTTCTTTAAAACCGGCAGCCTGCCCTTGGAAAAACTTAGGAAATCTTTCACCAAGGTCACTGTCTTGTCGAAGTTTCTCTGTAGGACTTCCCAGCCTTCCATAATCCTTTCCACGTCTGCATTCTGCAATCCGCTATCGACCATATACATACCACCCTCCAAACCCATTAACAAGTTCTTAATAGTATGAGCCAGTCCTGCGACTGTCTGACCAACAGCCGCCAACCGTTCCGCATCCAATTTTTCCTTCTCCAGCACTCTCACCTGGGTGATATCGGCTGAAATTTCAATCACGTGAGCGATTTCTCCGGGACCACGGGAGAGGGGAGCGGTCGTAACGATGTAATGGGTTTCCGTGCCATCCTGGGCGATACCGGCTTGAGTGGTCACCCGTTCAAGGCCATCTTTAAACGTTTCCGCTGCCGGACATTCGGGACAGGGTGTGTCGCGATCTTTGTAAGCCTGATAGCAGAGCTTGCCGGCAGATTCGCCGAATGTTTCACGAAACTTTTCATTGGCACGGACGATTTTGAAATCTTTATCTATAACGGTGATGAAACATGGCACGCGTTCGAAGAGTAAGTTGTATTCGCGCTGCCGCAAGCGAGTTTCAGTGACATCCGTGGACATTTCGATGACGTATTGCACCTTTCCTTTGTCATCGAATAGCGGAACAACGTGCACGACGTAGTGGCAGGTTCGGCCATGACGATCCAACCCCGTTTCGTCGGCAACTCGCGGCTGCCCATCCTCAAAGGTTAATTCTGACAGGCATTGCGGACACTTGGAGTCCAAATCATGGTAAACCTCGTGACAATGCCGGCCCCGCCAGGAACCGAAATACTCCTCAAAATGAGGATTGGCGATGACAATACGAAAATTCCGGTCAATGACCGCCACCCCGAAGGGAACGATATCGAAAAGCTCCCGCTTCAGAAGCGTTTCCAAGCGTTCAGGTAAAGCTGTTAATCCTGTCTGATTCAATTTATTTACCGTGATGGATTACCGGATTCAGTTGCATAATACAGGTTCATGCCCGGTAGTAGGACACTGCCTTTACCCTGTAGATGGCGATAACGGGCGGCAAGTTCTTCAGATTTTACTATTTCGCGTGCTTCTTTGTGACAAGTAGCGCAGCGGGCGTGATCCGGATTGTTGATCTCGATTACCTTTGAGGCATGACACTTGATGCAGAGTTGGTGCATAGCTTCAACGTAACTCACTGCATAATATCCGTCTATTTTAATCTCCGCGTCTACAGGAACCAAACCTAAGTGACACGCATCGCAGGTTTTCACAGAATCTGCAGACTTTATGACTCCGGTTTGATGGCAACTAAAACAGCTCAGAATACCCCCAGTGGGTGATGCGTGCCAGTCATGTCCAAAAGCGTCTGTCGGTTGATACATATCCCGATGGCAACTGTAGCACCCGGACGCTTTATCAAGGGGAAGATTCATATGATGACACAATATGCAGGACTGTTCCTTGCCGTTCTTCAAAATGTGCTGATTATGATCGAATTCAACACCAACTCCGTTCAGGTTGCCATCCACCCATAATGTGTCCCAGCCCCGCGCTTCGCTGACAGGCGCTGGTTCTATACCCTGACTGTAGAGCGATTGGTTTGAAAGGAGAGCCATGCCGACCGCTGCTGCAATGACAAATGCCAGACTATACTTTGTCCGAGCGGCAATTACTGGTGAACCTAAAGAGGCTTCGCTGGCATAATCGAATTTTGGCATGACGTGCGGGGCGGTTTCAGGATCAGTGGGTCGCTTTTCCCAGATTTTAAATTTCTCAACCATATACAGGAAAGCTAAAGCGGCTGCGGCTACCACAGTTGCGGTGACAGTAATCTCGGTCCAGGACGGAAAATAAAGCGTTTCACCACGATTGATATGGATTAGACCGCCGACATTAAGTCGATTGAGAACTATTCCGGTAATACCCATCAAAGAGATAACCCACTGCCAGGACGTTGCTTTACGAATCGCAGGAATGGACAGCAGAACGATGGGAATGACGGCGGAAATTGCTATTTCAAACCAGAACATGCGCACCTGCCATTCACTACCGAGTGTAAGTCCCAGTTGGCCACGCAGAGTCAGATCGGCGAATTTTATGGCCAGATAGCCCAACAGGACCCATTTTGCTGCAGTGCCAAGTCTCTCGAACAGATTACTTTCGACTTTCCTGCGATACAGATAGGAGGTAAACAATCCCTCAAAGGTCACCATTAACAGCCCTAATGCAATCGCGGATACGAAGAAATTGACGGGAAGAATGGGTGAATACCAGAGTGGGTGCACGTTGTAGGGCATGATCAAAAAGAGGCTGCCCAGAGAAGACTGATGGAGAGTTGATAAAGCGATCCCGGCAATTACCAGCGGCAGGCGCAGTTTTATCAGGAAGTTCCGTATCCTGGATAGAGCGCCGAATTCTTCAGCCGGAATGGGAAAAAACTCTAACAACAAGACCGTCAGGTAGAGCATAACGCACCAACCGACCTCAAAAAGCGGTGAATGCGGATTCCAGAAAATGATCATATGCCAGATGTTCCAGGGCAGACCCAGATCGAAAAGAAGTCCTACGGCGACGGCTATATATCCTAAAAACGCCGTTAAAACGGCCGGGCGGACGATCCCATGGAATTTCTCCAGTTTGAAGATGTAAACCGTCGCCGTTAAAACGAATCCACCGGCCGCCAGAGCCACACCACTCATAACGTCGAAACCGATCCAGAGACCCCAGGGAATCGCATCGGACAGGTTTGTGGTGGCGCCGAGTCCGAACATAAAGCGCGCGGTCGCAACTGCCGTTCCTAAACCAATTATTATCCAGCAGATCAGTTTAAAGTTGTAAACTCTATTCATCGCTTTCATCCTTGGGTTCATTCGAAGATTTTCCCTGCAGTTTCATCCTGCGCCCGATGATCCAACTGATCCCGGCCATGGCTGAACCTACACCAAGAAACGCAAATGGTACCGCGTTCATAGCGGCGGAGGTGGTTACCGGCACTGGCTTGTCACCCAATGACCGACCGTAAGTCAGGAACGACAGGTCGATATCGGAGATGTACAGGACCTGGGATCCACCGATTTCTCTTTCTCCCCAGACACGCTCGACATACTTACCGGGATTCTCGCCGATGCGGTGGTGAGCCTCCACCAGAAGTTCGTCCCGATCACCGAAAATGGTGGCTTGAGTCGGGCAGGCTTCAGTGCAGGCAGGCTGACCTCCCTCTTTAATCCTGTCATAGCAGAGGATACATTTGCGGACGTAAGGTACTGGCTGGTCCCAGTCGTATCGAGGAATACCATAGGGACAGGCCATCATACAGTAACGACATCCAATGCACCGGGAGCTATCGTAAATAACGGCACCCTCCCGGGTTTTCTTCAGCGCTCCTACCGGACAGGCGGAAACACAGGCTGGATCGATGCAATGCCGACACTGCTTCCGTATGAATTTTCCGTTGGGCCGCTGCACAATCGAGGTCCAGTTTCGAGCGGAAAGCCCATCTTCCAACGCCCAGCGGCGGGGAATTTCCTGCTTCAGATTATATTCTTGCTTGCAGGCTATAACGCATTCCCTGCAACCGATGCATTTGGTTGTATCGGTTAGTATAGCTTTCACTTTTTCACCATTTCTTCATCAGAATTTTTGGTAGGGCTTTTCTTTAATCGTCCTTCTTCTATCCAGGTTGGTAGTTGGTGATAACCCAACGTTTCTATCACTCTATCACCAGCTCCAGCAGGAAATTTCCAACTCAAACTGGTTACGAGCTGCGACAATGGCAGCAACATGCAGTGCGCGATCTTGGCGAATGGAATCATAGCCATAATCAGATTCGCTGAGTATATATGGATCAACATCATCCACTGGTATGCTCCCGGGCTGATGATCCAATGAGCGCAGATATAGCCGGTGAGAAAAGGTATCACCAGGAGCAACGGCCAGATGTAGTCCTGCTTGCGGCTTAACGCCCGGGCCGGCGAATACAAAGCCCGCATTAAAAACAGGACAATCCCTCCGACAATGACAGCTATCGTCAGCACATCTGCCAACGTCTGAGAAATAGAAAACCAGGCGAATCCTACGGACTTCTTCCAAAGCAGGACATGAGCCCCGTAAAATAGTGGGACTAAAATCAAGCCGACGTGAAACAAGAACGATACCGTGCTGTAGGCCGGTCGTTTCTTCCACAAACGATTAACAGGCAAAAGCCAGGAGAACGTTTTATTTATCAGCTCTTTGTAAGGTACGATCTTATCCGGGTTTCGCCGGTAATTCTCCACCAGCCCGATGATTGAGAGGATAAAAATACGTCCCAATCCTAATATCATGAGGACGAAACAAAACCTGAACAACGGCCCTCGCCCGAAATCTAACCATGCATCCAACGATCTATTCCTCCGCTTTATTTTCCGCTAAAATTTCTTCTTCTGGTTTTTTCTTTTCAATTTCATCAAATATGATGGCTTTATAAAGCAGGTCATGCAATCCGACAATTTCACAATCTATGTCGTTATCCTCCATCAATTCACGTAATTGCTTCTTGCAGTTGGCACAAGGGGCTACGCAATATTTCGCACCCGTTGCGCGAATCTGCTCGGCCTTCGCTCGTCCACCAATTGTGGTACGGTAGGGTCGGATCTCGTCGATGGAGACCGTTCCTCCACCTCCACCACAGCAGATATTATTCCGGCGATTGGGGGTCATCTCGACGTAATTCTTGCAGAATGCCTGCAATATGTCCCGAGGTTGTTCAACAATCCAACCGGGACGAGCTATATTACATGGATCGTGATAGGTCACTTTTTCGGTGACGACATTGGGATCAAGTTTCAGGCGTCCATCTTTTAAAGCCTGATAGGTATATTCCATGATATTTACAACTGGCAGTGCGTCCCTTCCGCCGCAATACGTCGGGTAGAAATATTTGGCGGAGCGAGAAGCGTGTCCGCATTCGCCGATCAGTATCTTTTTGACCTTGAGGCGCTCTGCTTCCGCTTTTATCTTCAACAGTACTTTTTCAAGCACGTGATCACTGTAGAACAGGCCGTAGTTGATTCCGTCATAGTATCCTGTACCGATGGTCCAACTATCTCCTGTGGCTCTGAAAACAGCCGCATTTCCCATAAGTGTTTCCGCTTCCATGAGAAAATCGGACACCGCCGGTATGAAAAGGTACTCCGCGCCCTCCTGGTCTATGGGAAAGGGGATATCGATGTTTTTCTCTTCCTCCATATCCTCTGAAAGAAACTCGAGTGTATCCAGCAAAGCAGGAACAGGGATAGCAGATGTGTTGCCGGTTGCTCCAATCAGTTGTTCTCGGGTACTGACGACCAGTGCTCGTGGTGCAATGCCGATTTCGGACAGGATATAACGCCCCAGATGGGCAATTAAACCGTGATCGATCCCCATAGGGCATTCCAGATAACAGCGGCGACAAGCAGTACAATTCCAGAAGGATTCGGCCATTTCCTGAAGATGCCTGTCCGTTAGACCGGTATCGTTGGTCAGGCGACCGCGCAGAATGCCTGCTATGGTGAAATGGCGGCGGTAGACCGAGAGTAATAACTCAGACCGGTTACATGGGATGTCTTTCGGATCGCCGGTGGCTAAATAAATCTGGCAGTCTGTTGTGCACCGTGAACACTTGGCGCTCACTCGGACGTAATGATCCAGTGCCAGGCGATAATTTGAATGCTTAAGGATGGCAGCAAAGGCTCTTAAAAAACGCCTTGGACGATCCTCAACCTCAAAATTTTCAACATGGTATCTCACCCTCAGGTTCTGAGCCTCAAAAACATTCTCTTTTTTAGCTGATTTGAAGGCTTTATCCCGTTCCTCGCTGGTAATCGGTTTGACGTTCATGGTTTTTCCTGATTCAATCGGCGTTTATTCAATGCATCATGACCTGCAATAAGCCCTTTTAATGGAGGCAAAACATTGTGGTGATTGACGGATTCTCCATTGGCAAAATCATTTGGGTCCAATAACTCTATCTCAAAATCCCTACAGGTACTGGAAACTCCGGGGATAGCATGATGGACATAGATCCGGGCATTATAACCAACCGCTGTGACACGTTTCAATTCCTGTATTTCCTTCTCAATGCGATAAGCGTGAGCTCCACAGCAAATTGCAGTTCTTATTATCTTTCCACAGAGGGGACATTGGCGTTCTGCCAGCAGGTCTATCGGAAACAGGTAATCCTCGAGAACTCTGCGAACCTCCCACTCCAATTTTTGGAACAGAACTTCTGTCCAGGCTACAAGATCGGCAGTATGATGCTGTATCTGTTCCGGCTTCAGAGGAGGTTCTTGCCGGCGCGGTTTGATCTGTCCCGCAAGCAATCCGAACAGTGCATCGCTTGCCGAACCGACAACTCCGTCAATGACGACACAACCATCTCCCTCCACCATCTCACACATACGAGCGCTGATACCGTTGCAGATTAGAACGTCCACACCTGCCTGCTTCATCAGTTTAACCCGCGCGATTCCTTCAGAACCCTCTGACTCCAACTCCCGGTAATCTACTGCTTCATCATCGACAATTCTCCAGTAGCGGAAGCGGTGTGCAGAATCAAAACAAGGTGCGACCTCTTCTCCGAAGCAGGCGATAGCGATGCGGGTACTGAAGATCCCGTTCTCAAGTTTTCCCGGTAGATGATCTTTGGTCATCATTCCCCAAATGAATTAAATGCAACAAAAAAAGCACCTGTTCAAGGTGCCATAGAGCAGAAGGAATGCCAGAAATGTAAACTATTATATTTATAAGATATAGAAATAACTGTTTAATAGTAATGTTGCAATAATGGCAACACATTAATGTTAATGCAACAGTAAGTGTTGCACTTGCAACGCTTTACTATTCATTGAAAAGCGCTCAGGAAGGTGAACCTTTAGATGGGTGTGTGATGCCATAACGGCGCATTTTGCGCCACAGCGTGGTGCGATCGATTCCCAATTCGCGACTGGCTTTGGTGCGATTTCCCTTAAAACGTTCTAACACTGTACGAATGGTGACTTCTTCGTTCAGGATGCTGCTGGCTGGGTGAAAAGGGGTGAGTTTTTCCGAATCCGATTCTGTTGCAGAATCGATGGACTGCAGTTCAACTGGGAGATGCTGAAATTCAATAATTCTGCCGCGGCAGACGGCGTAACCATACTCGATGATGTTCTCAAGTTCTCTCACGTTCCCTGGATAGTCATAGCGCATAAGAACTTCCATCGTCCTCGGGCTGACACCGATAAGATTCTTTCCTTTCTTGGCATTGAAGCGGTGAATGAAATGATCGATCAGGTAGGGGATATCTTCGCGCCGATCCTTTAGTGGTGGAATTTCGAAGCGGATAACAGCCAGGCGGAAATAGAGATCATCCCTGAAGAGTCCCTTAGACACCATTCTCTTCAAATCCCTGTTTGTCGCTGCCACCACGCGAATGTCGGCTTTTATTGACTTTAGTCCACCAACCGGTTCGTATTCGTGATGCTGTAGAAGACGGAGAAGCTTGACTTGAGTTTGCGGAGGAAGATCTCCGATCTCATCAAAAAATACAGTCCCACCCTCCGCCAGTGAGATCTTTCCCGGCTTATCTCGTTTAGCATCGGTAAACGCTCCTTTCATATAACCAAAAAGTTCTGATTCAAATAAATTCGAAGGCAGGGTACCGCAATTGATCACCACGTAAGGATCTTTTCTGCGGGGTGAGAGATTGTGAACTGCGCGAGCAAAAAGTTCTTTTCCGGATCCGGATAGCCCTTGCAGCAGAACTGTACTTTCACTCTCCGCCACATCGGGAAGAATGGCGAAAAGTTTTTTCATCGCAGGAGCTTTGGAAATAATGTCTTCAAAACTGTAGCTGCGTTCCAATTCCTTCCGGAGAACTTCGATGGTGGAAAGATCTCGAAAGGTCTCAACGGCGCCCAGCACTTCATCAGCATCATCGCGGAGGACAGCAGTCGAGATGGAAATTGGAATTCGACGGCCGGAACTATTGAGGATGCGAACTGGCACGTCTATAGCCTCTTCACCCGTATGCAGGGTTCGTTCGAGGAGACAGTTGTCTTCACAAATGTTGGAATGAAAGACTTCATAGCATTTTTTCCCAACAGCTACTGAAGCGGGCACTCCGGTGATACGTTCCGCGGCTGGATTGAAGCTGGTCACAATGCGATCCTT